>JAVBRW010000441.1:0-5196 GCA_031547475.1 Planctomycetota bacterium | reverse complement strand
GCGCCGAAAACCCCGCACACCCCCCTAAACGTCACCCCGGCGCGCGCTCGTTGAACCGGGCGAAAAGCGGGAGGTTGAGCCGGGGTCCAGCGGGTAAAACATGTGCTACGGGACTGTACCGCGCAGTTCAAATGCGAATTTGCAAAACTCCGTTATTAATTGTTAATTTGAAAAGGGATCGCCATGGCCGCTAACGGATTTCGGTATGTCGGCAAATCCATCCCGAGGCACGACGGACCGGACAAGGTGTCCGGAAAATGCCTTTACCTCGCCGATCTGGACAGTCCCGGCGCATGGGAGGCGGGCGTGCTCCGTTCGCCGGTGGCGGCCGGCCGCTTGAAAAAGATCGGCCGCGATCCCGCCTTCGACTGGAATCGGGTCGCGGTGGTCACCGCCGCCGATATTCCCGGCGCCAATGCCGTCCACATGATCCGGGACGATTACGAAGCGCTGGCCGGGGAAAAAATCACCTACGCCACCCAGGCCCTCGCCCTGGTCGCCGCGCCGGATAAGTCGATCCTCGCCGCCGCCCTGGCGGCGCTCAAACCCGACATCGAACCGGTCGAACCCGCCCTGACCATCGAGGACGCCCTCGCCCTGAAATCGTCGGTGTGGGGCGACACCAACGTCATGGACGAGTTCCACGTCGATTGCGGCGATGTCGAAAAAGGTTTCGCCGAAGCCGACATCATTATCGAAAACACTTTCCGCACGCCGCTGCAGGAGCATATCTACCTCGAGAATTGCGGCATGGCGGCGTGGCCGACGCCGGACGGGGTCGAAGTCGCCGGCTCGCTCCAATGCCCGCATTATGTCCGCGGCGCCGTCGCCATGGCCCTCGGCCTCGATGCGAAAAACGTCAAGGTGCGCCAAACCGTCACCGGCGGCGCCTTCGGCGGCAAGGAGGACTATCCGTCCGTCATGGGCGTGTGGGTCGCCCTGCTGGCCAAAAAGTGCGGGAAACCGGTCCGCCTCCTGTACGACCGCATGGAAGACATGCTGGTCACGCCGAAACGCCATCCGTCCAAAACCGTCCACAAAATGGGCATGAAACGGGACGGCACCATAACCGCCGTCGACATCGATCTCATCCTCGACGGCGGCGCCAACACCACCATGTCGAAAGTCGTGCTGGCCCGCGCCACCCTGCACGCGACCTGCGCCTACAAGGTGCCGAACGCCCGGATACGCGGGCGGGCCGTCGCCACCAACACGCCGCCGAACGGCGCGTTTCGCGGCTTCGGCGCGCCGCAGTCCATCTACGCCATGGAGCGGCAGATGGACATCGCGGCGGCGAAACTGGCTCTCGATCCCTATGAAATACGGAAACGGAACGTATTGCGGAAAGGCGACGCGTTCCCGTTCGGGCAGGTGCTGGAGGACGGCGCTTCGGGCGAGCTGGTGCTGGACGATGCGGTGAAGCGTTCCGACTATTTGAAAAAACATGCCGAATACGCCAAACAGGACGGGCGGATCCGGAAAGGCGTCGGCCTGTCCCTCTGCCTCCACGGCGGCGGTTTCACCGGCGCGGGCGAGGACAGGATGGGCACCGCCGTCGAGGTTGAATACACCCGGACCGGCATTATCGAAGTCCTCTCCGGCAGCACCGACATGGGCCAGGGCGCCGACACCGTCCTCCCCATGTTCGCGGCCGAAGTGCTGGGCCTGCCCATCGAGCGCGTCGTTCATCCGCTCCCCGACACCTCGGTTGCCCCGAACAGCGGCCCGACGGCGGCGTCCCGGACCACCATGTTTGTCGGCCGCGTCACCATCGACGCCGCCCGCGATCTGGTGGGAAAGATGAAGGCGTTTGTCGAGGAGAAGAAGCGGGTGGCGCCGGTGCAGTATTGCGGCGACGCCGGCGCCTTCCAGTTCTGCGGCAAAACCGTCGCCACCTTCGACGAAACGGCGCGGGCCTGGCTGGCCGAGCGCGGGCGCCTGGCCGGACGCGCCGTCATCCAGCCGGCCGATCCGAAATACGCGTGGGACGAGGTGAAATTCCACGGCACCGCCTACAAGGGCTATTCGTGGATGGCGCAGGTGCTGGAGGCGGAAGTCGATCTCGACACCTATGAAATCCATCCGCTTCACGCCACCATTTCCACCGAGGTCGGCCGTGCCATCAATCCCGTCCAGGTCGACGGCCAGATGGCGGGCGGCGTTCTGCAGTCCTACGGCATGGGCTATCTCGAGGATTTGACCTTCACGCCGGAGGGCAAATACAGCGCCAAATATCTGAACGCCTACCTTATTCCCACCACCCTCGACGCGCCGGAGTACGATGTCAAGGTGTTCGAGGATCCGAGCCCGTTCGGCGCCTTCGGGGCCAAAGGAATTGGCGAACTGTCGTGCGACGGCGGCGCTTCGGCGGTGGCGGCGGCGGTGGACCACGCCTGCGGCGTCTACGCGACCGAAGCGCCCCTCACCGGCGAAAAGCTGTTCAACCTGCTCGAGGCCGGTGCCCCGGCGGAAGGGAGGGCGTGAGATGAAAATCGCCATGACGGTCAACGGCGCCGAACGCACGGTGGAAACCGCCCCGCTGGCGCGGCTTCTCGACGTTATCCGGGACGAACTGTCCCTCACCGGCTGCAAGGAAGGCTGCGGCGAGGGCGAATGCGGCGCCTGCTCCGTCATCATGAACGGGCAACTGGTCAACGCCTGCATGGTCCCCGCCATCCAGGCCTCGGGCGCCGATCTCCTGACCATCGAAGGCCTGGGCGAAGCGTCGGCGCTCGATCCGCTCCAGTGGGCGTTCATCGACGAAGGCGCCGTTCACTGCGGTTTTTGCACGCCCGGCATGATTCTGGCCGCCCGCTGCCTTTTGGAGGAGAATCCGGATCCGGGCCGGCAGGCGATCAAATGCGCCCTGTCCGGCAATCTCTGCCGCTGCACCGGCTACGACCGCATCGTCCGCGCGGTCGAAAAAGCCGTCGCCGCCGGCTACCGGCCCCGGAGATCCGGCGCCGGCGCTCGCGCCAGGCCGGTCTATGCGGCCGACGAACAGGATCGCTTTTTCAATCCGGCCGACTTGGCCGAAGCGCTGGACATTCTCGAAAAGCATCCCGGCATCCTTCTTCTTTCCGGAGGCACCGACATCGGGCCGGAGATGAAAGGCGGCAAGCTGGCGCCGCAGGCGGCGATGGATATTTTCAGCATTCCCGAGTTGAAGAAAATCGCGCGGTCGGGGAACGACATCCGCATCGGCGCCTGCATCACCAACACCGACATCATGGAATCGGAATTGATTCGGGAGCACCTTCCCGCCCTGTACCAGGCGTCGTCGTTCTGCGCCGCGCCGGCCATCCGCAACCGCGCCAGCGTCGGCGGCAATCTGTGCACCGCCTCGGGCGCGGCGGATCTGCCGGGAGCGCTGTTCGCCCTCGGCGCCAAAGTGCGGGTCGTGTCGAAAAAGGGCGAACGCGTCATGGACGCGCCCGCCTTCATCAAGGCGTACCGGAAGCCCGATCTCGAGCCGGGCGAGCTGCTGGCCGAGATTATCGTCCCCATTCCTCCGGCCAATGCGAAACAGGCGTTTTACAAGCGCGGATCGCGGGCGGCGCTGACCTTGTCCCGCGTTTCCCTCGCCCTGTATGTCGAATTGGACGGCGGCAAGGTGGCCGAGTGCCGCGCCGCCGCCGGCAGCATGTCGCCGACGCCCATCCGCCTTCCCAAGCTGGAGGCGGCGCTGAAAAACCACGTGATCGATCCGGCCCGCATCGATATCGCGGTCGAAACGGTGCGGAACGAATTGAACCCGCGCAAATCGGCGCAATACAGGAAAACGCTGGCCGGCAACCTGGTGCGGCGCTTTTTGGAAAGCTTGACTTGAGACGATGACAAACAGCTTTGTGTTGCGGGGAGACATCTGTTATAGCGCCGGGCCGAACCGCCTTCATTCCCGGCCGAACAGCTTTCTGGTTTGTGAGAGCGGCGTGTCGCGGGGCGTGTTCGACCGGCCGCCGGAGCGCTTTTCCGGACTTCCCGTCATGGATCGGCGCGGGCGACTCATCGTCCCGGGGCTGTGCGATCTGCACATGCACGCGCCGCAGTACGCGTTCCGCGCGCTCGGCATGGATCTCGAACTCCTGGACTGGCTCAACACCCGCACCTTCCCGGAGGAAGCCAAATACGCCGACGCCGCCTATGCCCGCGCCGCCTACGACATGTTCGTCCGCGATCTGCAACGCGGCCCCAACACCCGCGCCTGTCTGTTCGCCACCATCCACACCCGCGCCACCGTCATGCTTATGGAAATGCTCGAGCGGTCGGGCCTCGTCACCCTGGTCGGCAGAGTCAACATGGACAGGAACGGCGGCGAAAACCTGTGCGAGGCGGGCGCCCGCGAAAGCGCCGCCGACACCCGCCTGTGGCTGGCCGAAATCGCCGGCAGGTTCAAAAACACCGGGCCCATCCTCACTCCCCGGTTCATCCCCTCCTGTTCGGATGAACTGATGCGGGAACTCGCCGTTATCCAGCGGGAAACGGGCCTGCCCGTCCAGTCGCACCTTTCCGAAAATCCGGGCGAAGTCGCCTGGGTCGCCGAACTGTGCCCGGACAGCGCCGGCTACGCCGACGCCTATCTCCGGCGCGGGCTGTTCGGCGGCGACGCGCCGACCGTCATGGCGCACTGCGTATGGTCGGACGACGCCGAAATAGAGCTGCTGCGGAGCCGGGGCGTGTTTGTCGCCCACTGCCCGCAATCGAACACGAACCTGTCGTCCGGCATCGCGCCCGCCCGCCGCTTCCTTTCGCGCGGGCTCCGGGTCGGCCTCGGGAGCGATATGGCGGGCGGTTGCCGCGCGTCCATTTTCCGCGCCATGTCGGATGCCATCCAGGCGTCGAAACTGCGCTGGCGCCTGTGCGACCGGGGAGATGCCCCGCTGACCCTGGAGGAAGCGTTCTGGCTCGGCACCGCCGGCGGCGGCGCCTTTTTCGGCAAGGTCGGATTGTTCGACGACGGCTACGAGTTCGACGCTCTGGTGCTGGACGATTCGTCGCTGGCGGCCCCGTTCGAAATGACCGTTCCGGAGCGTCTGGCCAGGGTTGTCTACCTTTCCGACGATCGGCATATCGTCGAGAAATACGTGCGGGGCGAGCGTATCGATCCACGGTAGGGGCGGCCATTGTGGCCGCCCGCGTTTCGCAGACGAAAGCCCGCCATTGCGGCCAAGTCGTTTTTGAAACGCGGGCGGCCAC
>JAVBRW010000030.1:0-3351 GCA_031547475.1 Planctomycetota bacterium | reverse complement strand
ACATGCGCCGCAGACAAACTCCCATACCAACCACAAGTAGACGCTGCACCACCAACCCACTCTATTGGCGTGGTTATTTCACACCGAAAATATCACAGTACATCACTTTTCACCCACAAATTCGTCGGAAGAACCCATTTTACTTTCCAATCAACAATAGACTCGTGGTGCATGTTTATCTATTGTTGATAGTGAGGTAAAATAGAGAATCTTCATCTTAATTATGCATTATTCATTATGCATTATGCATTGTCGGTTCAAAACGTGCTGTTCGCCCAAATGACGAACTCCGCCATATCGAACACGCGGATATCCTTTATCCCTTTGTCGCCGCATTCGCGGGCGGTGTTTTTGAGCCAGCCCAGCGCGCCGTCTTTGTAGCCTTTGCCGTCGATGAGGATGACGATCATCGGTTCGGGCATGGTTTTGCAGTTCTCGATGAGGTAGGGGAATTTTTCGTCGACGCTGCCGGCGGTCTGCTGCCATTTGCATTCGATGCGGCAGCTCATGCCGAGCCGGGACGACACGATGAGGAATTCGGTCTTGCCCTGGTGGCCGTAAATGGTCTGGTACGGAACGTTCCGCAAAAGGAAATCGCCCTCTTCCGGAGCCGGATTGGACACGTAGTCGACGTATTCCATCTGGACGAAGCCGTGGGTCTGGAGCACGCTGGAGACAAGCTGCTCCAGCACTTTTCCCGTGCGGTTGGCCTGGGCGCCCTGCCGTCTCGTCTCGTTCATGCGTACACCGCCAGCAACTCCCGGACCATGTCGCGCTTTTCGCTGTTGCAACTGATGAAGCGCCGCACCGACACTTCGCGGATGGCCGCGCCCTTGTACAATTCCCGCGCCGCTTCCGAATCGTGGTTGCTGACCACCACGCGGATGCCTTTCGCCGCCTTCTCCCGCACCAGTTCCGCCAGTTTCCGCTGCTGAACGTCCCCGAACTGGTTGCCGGCGTAGTTGGTGAAATTGGCCGTGTCGGACAGCGGGATATAGGGCGGATCGCAGTAGACGACATCGCCCTTTTTCACCCGCTTGAAAGGGTAGACAAAATCGCCGGTCATGAATTCGACCTCCGCCGTGCGCGTTTTCTCGATAAAGGCGGCCATTTCGGCTTCGGGGAAATACGGCTTGGCGTAGCGGCCGAACGGCACGTTGAATTCGCCCTTGGCGTTGTAGCGGATCAGGCCGTTGTAGCCGTGGCGGTTGAAATAGAGGAACAAGGCCGAACGCTCGCCGCCGAAATCGAGTCGGTTGAAATGATCGCGCCGGCGATAGTATTCCTCCGCCTGGTTCCCCTTGTCGGTGAACAGGCGGCGGCACTCTTTCACGAAATCCGTGCCCCGATCCGCCAGTTCCCGGTAGAAACAAATCAGATCGGAATTGATGTCCGCCAGCAGGTAGGACGGATAATCGGTGTTCATGAACACCGCGCCCGAACCGACAAACGGCTCGACCAGCCGTTTACCGTGGGGAAGCACGGGCAGTATCGCGTCCAGCAGGCGGTATTTGCCGCCGGGCCATTTGAGGATGGGTTTCAAGGCGTTCCTTTTGGAACGCGATTTAAGATTTAAGATTTAAGATTTAAGATTTGTTCCCGGCCATCCGTTTCGAGCAGGAATAAATCTTAAATCTTAAATCTTAAATCTTAAATCGCTTAGTCTTCGTCCTTCTTCGCCCTGTTCATGAGTTCGTCCAGCGCGTCGGCCGGGGTTTTGCCTTTCCACAGCACGGCCGCCACCTGTTCGGTAATGGGCATGGAGACGAAATGTTTCCGCGCCAGGGAAAGGACGAGGGATGTGGTGTGGATGCTTTCGGGAACGCCGTTGATCTCGGCCTCGATTTCCTTCAGCGTCTTGCCCCGCGCCAGCATGAGGCCGACCAGCCGGTTCCGGCTGTGGGCGGAGACGCAGGTTGTGATCAAATCGCCCATGCCGGCCAGGCCGGAAAACGTCGCCGCGTCCCCGCCCATGGCGGTGCCGAGGCGGGCCATCTCCACGAGGCCCCGGGTGGCGAGGGCGGCCACGGCGTTGTCTCCCAGCTTCATGCCGTGGATAATGCCGGCCGCCAGGGCGATGACGTTCTTGATGGCGCCGGCCAGTTCGACGCCGACGATGTCGCCGGAAGCGTAGACGCGGAAACGGGGCGTGGAGATGATATGCTGTATGCGGCGGGCGATCTCCAGCTCCTCCGAGGCGGCGACCACCGAGGCGGGTAGGAAGTTAGCCACTTCCTCGGCATGGCTCGGCCCGGACAAGGCCACCACCTGCCTGGCGCCGAGGCAATCGCGGATGACTTCGGACGGGCGTTCGAGACTGTCGGGATCGAGGCCCTTGGTCAGGGAGACGACCGGCTTGTCCGGCGCCAGCGCGCCGCGCGCCAAGGACAGGACGTGCCGGAGGAATTTGCTCGGCACCGCCGACACGACGATATCCGCCCAGGCGATGGCCTTTTCCAAATCCGCCATCAGGTCCACGGCCAGCGGTATGCCGATGCCGGGCAGGAACAGCCGGTTCTGCCGCGTCTCGCGCATTTCGTCGAGGTAGGCCGGGTCGTGGCCCCAAATGGCCGCATGCTTGCCGGCCGCGTTCATGATCACGGCCAGCGCCGTTCCCCACGCGCCGTCGCCAATAATGGCAATTTTCGTTTTTTCCGCCATCGCTTTCGCCTTTGCATAATCTTACAGAAAAGCCGCAATTTCCCGCGCCGCCCGTTCCGCCGCCGGTTCGTTCCCGAGCGTATCGGCGAGGGCGCGCAATTTCGAACGCATTTTACGGTAATAGCGGGGATTCGACAACAATTCACCTATTTCCCCGGCCAAATTTTCGGGCGTTGCCTCGTCCTGGAGCAATTCCTTGACCAGCATTTTCCCGGCCAGGATGTTGGGGAGCGACACATAGGGCAGTTTGACGAAGCGGGACGCGACAAACCAGCTCGCCCGATCGGACGCGTAGGTTACCACCATCGGCTTGCCGAGGAGCGCTGCCTCGAGGGTGGTGGTGCCGCTTTTCGCCAGCACCACCGAGGCGGCGTCGAGAAGCTCCTGCGACTCGCCCCGCACGAACGAGGTGTTCTCCGGAATGGGCGCGTATTCGGCCAGCCGCTCCTCGGTCCAGCCGCTGGCGAGGGCGACGGCGATTTTCAGTTCGGGAAAGCGGGCGAGCAGCAGTTTGACGGTCCGGGCCATAATGGGCCACAGGTATTTTATTTCCGAGCAGCGGCTGCCGGGGAAAACGGCCAGTACGCCCCGGGCCGGATCGCTGTGGCGTTTGATGTCCTCGACGTTGAGCACCCGGGTCAGGCGGCGGCCGTCGGCCCGGCGGACCTGATCGAGGGTCGGGTTGCCGAC
>JAVBRW010000213.1:0-11504 GCA_031547475.1 Planctomycetota bacterium | reverse complement strand
CCTGCTGACCCTGGACGATCTCAAGAATTTCCGCCAGGTCGGCTCCCGCACGCCCGGCCACCCGGAATTCGGCGAAACGCCCGGCGTCGACGCCACCACCGGCCCCTTGGCCGGCGGGCTGGCCATGGCGGTCGGCATGGCGACGGCCGAGCGCATGCTGGCCGAAACCTGCAATACGCCGAAATTCGACGTGATCGATCACTACACCTACGTCCTCACCGGCGACGGTTGCCAGATGGAAGGCCTCGGCTACGAGGCGGCCAGCCTGGCCGGCCACCTCGGCCTCGGCAAGCTTATCGTCGTCTACGATTCGAACCAGATCACCATCGACGGCAAGACCGACATCGCCTTCACCGAAGACGTCGCCCTCCGCTACCAGGCCATGAACTGGCACGTCCAGGCCATCGACGGCCAGGATGTCGACGCCATCACCGCCGCCATCGAGAACGCGCAAAACGAAAAAGCACGGCCCAGCATCATCGTCGCCCGCACCACCATCGCCCTCGGCGCGCCGAAAAAGGCCGGCACCTCGTCCGCCCACGGCGAACCGCTGGGCGCCGAAGAGCTCAAGGCGGCCAAGCAGGCGCGCGGCTGGCCGCTCGAGGACTTTTACGTGCCGCAGGAAGTGTCCGACTATTTCGACATCCGGCGGGGCGAATGGATGGCCATGCGCCAGGAGTGGAATGACCTGTTCGCCGCCTATGACAAAAAGCACCACTCCACTGCCCGCGAGCTGCTCCGGGTCGTGGCGGGCGATCTGCCCAAACAGTGGAAACACTCGATCGCCGAATTCCCGGTCGGCAAGGCGATGGCGACCCGTTCCGCCGGCGGACAGATCATGAACCAGTTGGGCGAAGTGATGCCCGAGCTGGTCGGCGGTTCGGCCGATCTCACCCCGTCCACCAAGACGGAAATCAAGACCGGCCAGTACCCGGAATTCATCAACAAGGGCGCCTTCCACGGCCGGAACATCCATTTCGGCGTCCGCGAACACGCCATGGGCTGGTTCACCGACGGCATGGCGCTGCACGGCGGCTTCATTCCCTACTCCGCCACCTTCATGGTGTTCCACGACTACATGCGCCCGTCGGTGCGGCTGGCCGCGCTGATGAAGCTTCGGAACATTTTCGTTTACACCCACGACTCGTTCATGGTCGGCGAGGACGGCCCCACCCACCAGCCGGTTGAGCAACTGGCGGCGCTCCGCTGCATCCCGAACCTGAACGTCTGGCGCCCGGCCGACGCCAACGAGACCATTTTCGCCTGGCAGTCGGCGCTCGAGCGGAAAAACGGCCCGACCGTTCTCGCCCTGACGCGGCAGGATCTGGACATTATCGACCGGACCCGCTTCGCCGCCGCCAAGGAAACACTCAAGGGCATGTACCTCCTGGACACCGAGGGCGACAAGCAGGCGGAAATTCTCATCATCGCCACCGGTTCGGAAGTGCACCTCGCGCTAGCCGTGGCCAGGGCGCTCCGCGAGCAGGATCGGGCGGTGCGGGTGGTGAGCGCTCCGTGCCTCGAGGTGTTCAAGACCCAGGCCGAAGGCTACCGCAAGAAAGTGCTGCCGAAACGGCTCAAGAAGCGCCTGGTCATCGAGGCGGGCGTGGCGCAGGGCTGGGAAGGCGTTCTCGGCGACAACGGCCTGTTCGTCGGCATGGACGGTTTCGGCCACTCCGGCAAGGCCGCGATGCTGGCCGAGAAGTTCGGCTTCACCGTCCCGGCGGTGATTGAGAAGATTGCGCAGGCCGGGTGGTAGAGTGGTACGGAATCGCAAGGAGGAAACGGCCCATGTCCACCGCTTTGACCGAGCAGCAGTGGGATACGATACTTGACGATCTTGAAAAGTGGAGCGAAGCTTATGATCAAGGCCGGATTGATGACGCCTTGACCATCGGCCAAAGCATTACCCATCCGCCCGAAGTGCTGAAAACCATGAAAGAGGTGTTCGGCAAGGACTACCTTGTCGAGAATGGATTCAACCTTCGGCTCGCCAATGAAGCGTTTGGAGAAGGATGGCTGGATGAGCCGTAATGGTCGCGGATTCAGTGACGATCACAGAGTGCGATTGCTGACCCAGGCATCTGCGGGCACGGCCACGGCTTTTATGAAATTAAGCCAGTCCCGCATACAAAAGATATACGACGATATGTGCCGGAGGGAAGCCGCGTTGATCGCGGAGATCGCCAAATCCGGCAGTCTTGCGCTTATGTTGGATGTTGAACGGCATAACCAAAAAACGGATCTTGTCCATTACGCCAAAACTCCGAACGAAAAAGCGAATGTGGAGTCAGGCATCAAGGATTTCGAAAGCGGCCTGCGCCATTACGAAACGCTGACGAAAAAACCGGACAAATATCGGGAAGAGGATTTGGGCTATGTCGCGCGGGACAGGGACAAGCGCCTCAATGTCCCGACCGACGGCATGCGGAAAGCGTTGGGCAGTCAGATTACCCGGCTGCAAAACCGCTTGGCGCTGACGTCATCGGACGACGAAAAAGTGATGGTGTCGGCGCGCGTCGGTCTTTTAAAAGCGATCAACAAGGAATATTCCCGATTGCAGGTCGAGGTGCTGCATGGAGATGTTCGGGAAAAAGGGTGAAAAGAAAAAGCAGTCGCCGATGGGAGTATTTCATGAAAGTAAAAACCTTTTTCGTCATCGATGGCGACTTGCGCCTTGAAATCACCAAAACGGCCAAATGGTACGTTGTTTCATCGCTTGACATTCAAGGATTGCACACCCAGGGAAAAACGATCGAGGAAGCGATCGAAAACGCGCACGATGCGGCAAAAACCTTGGCCGAGGCACGCGAAATCATGTTGAAGGAATTGTCCACGGCAAAAACTGACAAGAAATCCGCCGACAAATTTCGTGTGCCGACAAAAACCCGGAAAACTCGCCAGGCCGTGAAAGCATAGGCGCATGAACCGCAAGAAATTCGAACGGTATTTGGCCGATTTTGGTTGCAGGCTGCATCATCATGGAGGCAACCATGATGCGTGGTGCCGGATCGGGCAGCCGAAATTGGTTTCAATTCCAAGGCATAATGAAGTCGATCCGAGAATTGTCAAGTCCGTTTGCAGGGATTTGAATATTCCCGTCCCTGGCGAAAAATAAACCGAATCGCCGCAAAAAAGGGTACTCATATGCGCATCAGCAAATGCCACCTGCTCAGCTTCAGCCCGTGCGGCGGGACCGAACGCGTGCTGGACGCACTGAAGGCGAAATTCCCCTGGCCGGCCGAGTTCCACAACCTGACCCGCCCCGGTCCGGCCATCCAATGCAAAGACGACGAACTGGCGGTCATCGCCTTTCCCGTCTACATGGGGAGATTGCCCAAAATCGCCGAAGCGGTGATGACGCTCCTCAAGGGCGACGGCTCGCCCGCCGTCCTGGTGGCGGTGTACGGCAACCGCGCCTACAGCGAAGCGGTTCTCGAACTCGACCAGTTGGCCAAGGATCGCGGCTTCATCCCCCTCGCCGCCGTCACCGCCATCGCCGAACACTCCATGGTCCCGTCGGTGGCGGCGGGGCGGCCGGATCAGGCGGATCGGGAAGTGCTGGCCGCTTTCGGCGAAAAACTGGTCAAGCACCTGCAGGGAATCAACATGGATTTCCGCCGCACCTTCAGGCCGCCCGGCGACAAGATCGAAACGAAAATCCTCCCGCCCGACCTGTTCGCGCCCTCGACCAGGGACGAAGCCTGCACCCGGTGCGGCATATGCGTCGACGTCTGCCCCACCGGCGCCATTCCCCGCGAAGCGCCCAACACCACCCATATCCAGCAATGTCTGTGGTGCCAGGCCTGCATCAAGTATTGCCCGGAAAACGCCCGCCACCTCGCCCACGCCCTGGTTCCGCAAGCCAAGGCCGGGCTGGAACAGCGCTGCACCGCGCGGTTGGAGGCGGAGTTGTGGATGTAGGGGGAGGGGGCGGAATGGTGATTTGCGGCCATGTGCGCCAATCGAATTCAACGCCACATCGACACATCACTCGAACGCCTGCCGCAAATCCTCGATCAAATCGCTTGCGCTTTCGATTCCCACCGACAGGCGAACAAAGTCGGATGTGATGCCGGCCGCTTTCAGTTCGGCGTCGTTCATCTGGCCGTGGGTGCTCGAAGCCGGATGAAGGATGCAGGTGCGGGCGTCGCAGACATGGGTGGAAATGTTTATCCGCTTGAGCCGGGACATGAAGCGTTCGGCCGCCTCCCTCCCCGCCTTGACGCCGAAGCTTACCACCCCGCACGAACCGTCCGGCAGGTATTTCTTCACCAGATCGCGGTGCCGGTGGTTCGGCAGCGAGCAGTGGTTCACGTAGGCGATTTTCGGATGATCGGCCAGAAAGCGGGCGATCGCCTCGGCGTTTTCGCTGTGGCGCTTTATCCGGAGGTGCAGGCTTTCGAGCCCGATGTTCATCATGAACGCGTTCATCGGCGCCTGGACGGAACCGAGATCGCGCATGAGCTGGGCAACCATCTTAATATGGTAGGCGCAGGCGTCGCCGAAACGTTCGGTATAGACGAGATTGTGGTAGCTGGCGTCGGGCTGGCTGAGTTCGGGGAAGCGGTCGGCATGCCTGCTCCACGGAAACCTGCCGCCGTCGACCACCACGCCGCCGACGGTGGCGCCGTGGCCGTCCATGTATTTGGTGGTCGAATGGGTGACGATGTCGGCGCCCCAATCGAGCGGACGGCAGTGGATGGGGGTGGCGAAGGTGTTGTCGACGACAAGCGGAACGCCGTGGCGGTGCGCGACCGCCGCAACCCGCTCGATATCGAGGACGGCCAGGGACGGATTCGAAATGGTTTCGCCAAAGATCAGCCTGGTGTTGGGGCGGATGGCGCGGGCGAGCTCGTCGTCCGGGCAGTTGACCGGGATGAATGTGGACTCGATGCCCATGCGTTTCATGGTCACCGAGATCAGGTTGTGGGTGCCGCCGTAGATCTCGGACATGCAGATGACGTGGCCGCCGGCGCCGCAGATGTTGAATATGGCGAAAAAGGAGGCGGCCTGCCCGGAGCCGGTCAGCACGGCGCCGCTGCCGCCCTCGAGCGCGGCGATTTTGGCGGCGACGTGATCGCAGGTCGGGTTCTGGAGCCTCGAGTAAAAATATCCCGGCGCTTCGAGCCGGAACAGCTTCGCCATCGCCTCGCTCGAGTCGTACTTGAACGTGGTGCTTTGCACAATGGGTATGCAGCGGGGCTCGCCGTTCTTCGGGGTGTAGCCGCCCTGCACGCATGCGGTGTCTATGTGGGTCATGTGTTCACTCCTTCCGAAAGCCAACCCGCCATTATAGCGTTGCGTCGGCGCGATTCCAGACGGGAAGCGGAAAAATTCGTTTTTTCGCGCATGGGAACAAGATCCGTCTTGTAAACGTGACAGTAACCTAAAGCATGGTATGCGCTGTCGCGCACCCCGTTCCGCATTTCCCGCAAAAGGAGAAAAACCATGAAAGTGCTCATTTTGTACTATTCGATGTATGGTCATATTTCCCGGATGGCCAAATCGGTGGCCGAAGGCGTTTCCGAAGTGGCCGGGGTCGAACCGGTTTTGCGCAAGGCGCCGGAAACGCTCCCCGATTCGGTGGTGGAAAAAATGGGCGGAATCGAAGCGCGCAAAGCCTGGCGGGACGTTCCGGACGCCAAAGTGTCGGACCTGGAGGAATGCGACGCGCTCATCATCGGCACGCCGACCCGTTTTGGCGGCGTATGCGGACAGATCAGGCAGTTCCTCGACGCCACCGGCGGCCTGTGGGCCAAGCAGACGATGCTCGGAAAAATCGGCGCCGGCTTCACCAGTTCCGGCACCCAGCACGGCGGGCAGGAAACAACCGTATTCGGTTCGCTGTATCCCTATTTCCTGCATCATGGCATGTTGATTTGCGGGCTTCCCTACGCGTTCGCGGGACAGAGCTCGGTCGAGGGAATAATCGGCGGCAGCCCCTACGCCGCATCCTGCGTAGCCGGTCCCGACGGTTCCCGGCAACCGACGGCAATCGATCTGGAAGGCGCGAAATATCTGGGAAAGCGCGTGGCGGAACTGACGAAAAAACTGCGCGGGTGAAAATCAATGCATAATGCATAATTAAGACGAAAACACCTTATTTTACTTTCCGATCAACAACAAACTAACGATTCACGTCTATCTATTGTCGATAGTAAGGTAAAATAAGGTTTTTCGTCTTAATTATGCATTATTCATTATGCATTATGCATTGTATTTTTGATTGTCGTGTCAGGACGCTTCCGCTTTTCCGGCCGCCACTTCAATCTTCACCGGCAGGCGGGTGGTCAGCGGGTTGACAAAACGGCAAAACGAGCTTTTCGGGCATTCGGCCGCGCTTTGGCAGCGCACCGGCGTTTTCGTGGCTTCCTTTTGCTTGGTCTTTTTCAATGTAACCATCAGAATTTCGACATCCGTCCCCCGGATTTCGCAATGGCCGCGCACCTTCTCAAAAAGATCCATTCACATTCTCCCCACGGAATTTTATTTTGTCGGCAATAACGCCACAAAAACCTGTGACGCGAATGTTCCAGTATATCCTTTTTATCGTCGACAGCAATAGGTTTCTTGACGAGTTTCCGCCGGTAAATGCACTGGTTTATAGTGGTTTATGCATTCGTGAAAAATTGATTAATCCTACAACGCGACTGTTGTGGGAACCGCACCCACAACAGTCGTGTGATCAAAAGATTGCATAGTGAGAGGGAGGTCGCGTCGTTTTCCGCCAGCGCCTTTCGGATGTTCGGTAACCCTAAATTCATGCGGCATTTGCGGATGCAGTTCCCGCAAATGCCGCGTTGTAGGATTAATCAACCAAGGTCGCAGCCGGCGCGCCAATGTCGCCGATATGCAAAGCGCCGGTATATTTCTCCGCAACCCCCGATTCCAAGCCGGGTTTGACCGCCGCGAACGTCACCGTCCGTTCGCAGGCGATCGCCGCTTCCGCCACCTGGCCGGTTTCGCTGTCCAGACCGGACGGCAGATCGAGGCCCAGGACAGGCTTGCCGGCCATATTGATTGCATCGATGGCATGGCGGAACGGATCGGACAACCCGCCCTGAAATCCGGTGCCGAGCAGCGAGTCGATCACCAGGCCCGCGTTTCGGAGTAGCGGTTCGAGAGCGGCCGGCCGGTCGGATAGGTGGTGTATCCGAACCGTCGAAATTTCGGACAGCAGCCGGTAATTGGCCAGCGCATCGCCTTTGAGGCTTTCGGCCGGTTTGAGGAGCGCCACCTCGACCCTGACGCCCAGGCTGTCGAGGCCGCGGGCGACGGCGAACCCGTCCCCTCCGTTGTTGCCGCCGCCCGCCGCCACCAGAACCGGCCGTGATCGCGGGCCGGCCAGCATGTCCATGGCGACGGCAACGGCAGCGACGGCGGCGTTCTCCATCAGGCACACGCCGGGAACGCCGAATTGCTTGATCGCTTTGGCATCCACCGCCCGGCATTGGACCGTGGTCAGGCGCGGGCTGTCCGGGCCGACCGGCCCGCACATGCGCCACGATTCGGCCAGGCCGGTTTGCCATGCCGCATCGGGGTCGGGAAGGCCGCGTATTTCCCATTCGTCGCCCTCTTCGGCGATGACCAGAACGTTGGGTTCGGGGAAATCCGCGTCAGGCGGAACGACGATGTTTTGCAGCCGGCAGCTTTCGGCCAGCGATTGCCAGGCGGGCAGGGCATCGGCCGTCGCCGGCAAGGCTAGGCGGACTTCGGCGCCGAATCGTTTGGCCCAGCGGGCGGCGGCCATGAGGGCGCAGGCGTCGGGGCCGCCGCCAACGGTGATGGTCCACGCGTCTCCCGGTTCGGGGCGTTCGAGCAGGGCGAGGGTGCGCCCGCGCCGTTCGGCGGCCAGCAATTCCTTGACATAATCGGACATGGGTTCTCCCGGCGCATAAAGGATAAAAAGAGATGGAATCAATCTCAATTATACATGTATACTATGGGTGGCAAGAAAGATTGCGCAGTCAGAGCGTTGCATGCCAAAGCGCGTATGGTTTTCGGTTATTCAACCCTATAACCTTCGCAAGCGCTTTGGGCTTGGGATTTACGTTTGGCCAAAATCAATTCGCTTTGGGTATATACCAAAGCGCGTATGGTTTTCGGTTATTCAACCCCATAACCATCGCACGCGCTTTGGGCTTGGGGTTTACGTTTGGCCAAAACCAATTCGCTTTGGGTATAGAGGTTTTTTTGCGAGGAACCGTTCATGGGCGGCGAATACGAAGAAGGCGAGTATGAAATCCGCGACGGCGTGGTGCTGGAATCGGCGCCCGACCGGGTGGTGGTGCGGATGGACAAGGACGAGGATTGCGGCGGCTGCCGTTCGTGCGCGGTCAAGGGCTTGTGCCACGGCCGGACCGCCTCCCACATCGACGTCGCGCTGCGGCCGGACGGCGGCGCGCCGCCGCGCAAGGCGGGCGAGCGGGTGCGGGTGGCGTACCGGCGGGCCAATCCCGCCGTGGCCGCGTCCATACTGTTTGTGCCGACGCTCGCCGGTTTGTTCGCCGGCGGCATGGCGGCGAACGGTTTGATCGGACCGGGCGACGGGATATTCCTGGCCGGCACCGCCGCGGGCGTGATTATCGGACTGGGCATAACCTACGCGTTCGGCCGGTGGTCGCGAAGCCTGGCGCCGAAGTTCAGGCTGCTGGATGCGGAAGTTTTGTGAATCCGGCATTTTGTTCAAAAGAGCGATGTGGTTTGTCGGCAATAATAGTATGGATACGGAGGGGCGTCCCGGAAGGGGGTTGACCATGGAAGAGCAAAAGTATGTCGAAATGGCGGCGAAAATCCGCGCCCGTCTGGACAAATATGTGGAAGGCAAGGATTTCGGCTACAATCCGGACAAGGTGATAGTCAACACCATCCTTGTCTCCATGGCGAAGCGCAAGGAAAAGAACGGCGAGGAATATTGCCCGTGCCGCCGGGTGACCGGCGACAAGGCGAAGGACGCCGATATCATCTGTCCCTGCATCTATCATCTTAAAGAGCTGGAAGTGGACGGGCATTGCCATTGCTATCTGTTCACCAGACAATAGAAAATTCCGCGAAACAAGCGTCGGAGTCGGAGCGTCGGGGTTGTCGTGAAACAGGGGAAGACATGAAAAGAATTGCCTTCGTGCTGGCCATCGTGATGGGCTTGGCCGCCGTGTGGTTTGCGCCGGCCTGTGCGGGCGAGGAAATTCCGCTGCTGAAGGATTTGCGGAAACCGGTGGAAGTGAAGGTGGAGAAGGAAGAGGAGCCGGTCGTTCCCTCTTCGGTCAATCCGGCCAATCAGGTCGACGATCTGGCCAAATTGTGCCCGGCCGGCGCGGTCTGGTTCGTGTCGGTTCCGGACGCGACGGCGTTGGCGAAGAATTGGGGAGCCAATCCCCTGGGCGCGCTCATGAACGAGACCGCCATGTCCCGCACCTTCCGCAACAACCGGTTCGGGCTCACCCACCTGTTTGGCGACTTGCCTTCCTCCATCATCACGCCGGAGCGGGTTTCGGCCATGGCCTCGGCCATCGAACTGGCCGGGATTCTTTCCGGCATGGCCAAGAAGATGACGCTGGCCAGCTATATCGATCCCGACGGCACGTTCAATTTCCTGGTCCTTTTCGACGTCGGCCTGGATCGCGTTCCCGCCTTTGAAATCATGAACGAATGGGAGACCTCGTTCCTCATCACCCATTCCGGCACCGAGGTTCTGCGGGGCGATCACTCCGGAAACTACCTCGACGTCTGGCAGCTGAAGAAAGGCGCCACCTCGGTCGTTTCGGCCGATCTGGCCGCCGGTTTCGCCGAAAACGTGGTCATCGTCTCCAACAAGTCGGCGCTCGCCCGATCCGCCATGACCCTGCTGGCCAGCGGCGCCGACAGCGTGGCCGATACGCACTGGGGCGAGCGGCTTGCCGCTTCCATTCCGTCCTCGTCCTCGGCCGACATGGTGGCGTTCGTCAGGATGGACGCGCTTCTTCGGGGCCTGGACGAAACGCCCATCGCCCGCGATTCGGTGGCGGCGTGGACCGATCTGATCGGCCAGGGCGCGGCCGGTGCGGTCGGCGGCGAAGGCGAAGCCATGTACTACGGCCTTCAGTTCGCTCCCGACGGAAGCCGCGAAACGTTTCTCCTGCCCTCCGCCGGCCCGGCCGGCCCCGGTTCCCTTATCGAACTGGTGGCGAAGCGCCTGCGCCCCGGCCGCGAGTGGCTGGCCCCGCTGGTCATTCCCTACCAGCCGAACCCGAGCCTGTACGTGGCGGCGCACCTCGACGGGCCGCAACTGGGCGGGCTGCTGAAACAGGAGCGCCGGCTGTTCGGGCTGTCGGACCGGTCGGATCAGTTCGAGGTGCCGCCCGCGGTCAGGGCGATTTTCTCGAACGACGTCGTCACCCTGCTGACCGGGGAAATCGGCCTCGCCTTTTTCTCGGCTCCCGAACAAAAGACGCAGTGGCTCATGGTCCTGCCCTGCAAGGGCAATCCGGAATCGCTTCTGCAGAAGGCCAAAAGCACCATCGAACGGTCGGGCGCCAACATCCGTTCGCAGGAGGACAACTGGCGGGAGTCGGCGAGCTGGATGGCGGCGTCGCCGGACAAGTTCCGCCGCCTGACCCAGAACTACCTGCTGGTCGCCTCGAACGGCGACTTGCTGATATCGGCCACCGATCAATTGATGTCCGGATCGTCCTTCGCCTCGAACAAGGATTTTATCCGCGCCATGTCGATGGCCGAGGCGGACCAGGGCATGATTTTCTATATCAACGTTCCGGAAATACTGGTGCGCGAATACCCGAACCTTTCCCACATCATGCGCAGCCTGTACCCGCGCTCATCCGGCCTCAACAGCCGGCCGCCCCTCGCCCTTCTCCGCCGCTACGCCAAAGGGCTTTTGGGCGTAATCGCGCCGGTGGGGGCGGATGCCGAGTTCACCCGGGTGACGGTGCAGTCGCCGGGCCCGGCCATGGGCGCCCTGGCCGTCGGGACGGTCATGGGCTTTCCCCGCGCCCTCCGGGCGGACGGCAGGCATTCGATGGAAAAATCGCGGGAAAACATGCAAAATCTTTGGCTCAGGCTGCAGCTGTATTCGAGCCGGTTCGGGCATTTTCCCGACACGCTGGGGGATTTGGCCGCCGACATGCGGCTGAACATGGCCGACGCGGACATCCGCGCCATGATGACGGCGCCCGCCGCACTGTCGCGGCTGGCCCCCGACGCGGCGGCGGCCGGCTCGTACCGCTATCTGTCCGGCGTCACCCCGTCGGACGAACCGGACGTGCCGCTTCTCTACGAGGCCGAACCGTGGTCGGAGGATTTCGCCGGCATGTACCCGACCGATCCCAACCGCGCGCCCGCCGAAAGCGGCGATTTCCAGCCCTACCGGCAATACATCCGGCTGGACGGGAAAGTGGTGGTCATGACGGAGAAGATGTTCCGGATGAAAGTGGTGCCGCGTCTTGCCGAACGGGAGTGAGAACAGCGATTTACAATTGAACCGCTTGGTACAGCCCCATAGCGCATGC
>JAVBRW010000274.1:0-19398 GCA_031547475.1 Planctomycetota bacterium | reverse complement strand
CTGTTCTCTCATCCTGCGTCTCCGCTCCCCGCTCCCTCGTCCGGTTCTCCGCGCTCTGTCCGCCGCCCCCTGGGGGTTTTTTTTTGTGGGTGGGGGGGTGTTTTTCGGGGCGGCCGCCCCGCCGCCCCCCCCAAAAACCCCCGCACACCCCCCTAAACGTCACCCCGGCGTGCGCTCGTTGAACCGGGCGAAAAGCGGGAGGTTGAGCCGGGGTCCAGCGGCCAAAACTTGCGCTACGGGACTGTACCGTGCGGTTCAAATGCCATTGCGCAAAACTTCAGTAAATAATTCGGAAAAAGATTTTCGCGCGTGAACACGGCTATAACAGGAATTAGTGGTAGTGCTCTCCGCGGAGCGCGAATGCGGTTGTGGGAACGATCATGACGTTCCCGGCGGTACCCAAACGGAAGTCCCGGTTGCACGGGGTCCGGAGGGTTTTTTGGAAGGGCGTGTGCGTGCGGTTTTACGCGGTCGGGGGGTAAGGCAGGTAGTGAGGCCTCCCATAGCGAATTGACGCTTTAGACACGCCCGGGGATATCTTGACCGGATTCCCCAAACAGGCGGGCGCGTGCGGTTTTACGCGGTCGGGGGGTAGGGCGGGTAGTAATAGCGTTTGCTTAATATTTGATAGCGCTTGGGATTAGGCGCATGGCGGAGCGTAAGACTTGTTTCGCCTGTAGTTTGGCGAAACAGGTCGTAAGCGACAGAATGCGACTAATCCTTAGCGATATCAAATATTAAGCAAAACGCTCAAGGCCTCCCAAGCCTGCCGGGGATTGCTTGACCGGGATCCCCAACACCACCCAACCCTCCGGGCCCCGGGACGGATCCGCCGGGGCTTCCGAACCTTTCTCCGGAAAGGAACGGGGATATCCATTGATTACGGAAGATTATTGAAGGAAACGACAATGGCAGAAAACATACGGGACGAAATCGTGGCCCAGCGCCGCGCCCGCCTCGCCCGGCAGGGGCATTCGGAAGGGGCGGACGTGCCGAAAAAGCGCGAAGCGCCGATCACGCCGTTCCTGCGCGACAACGGTTTGATCTGCGAAGTCAAGCGCCGCTCGCCGTCGAAAGGCGATATCGCGCCCGGCCTGGACGCGGTCGATCAGGCGGGGCTGTATATGAAAGCAGGCTGTTCCAACCTGTCCGTCCTCACCGTGCCGGAAGGTTTCGGCGGCAGCCTGGACGATTTGATCCGGGTGAAAAAAACGTTCCCCCGCGCCGCCGTGCTGCGGAAGGATTTCCTTTTCGACGTGCGGGACATCGACGCATCGTGGCGGGCCGGCGCCGACGCGGTCCTGCTCATCGCGGGCATGCTCACCGCCGGCGAATTGAAAAAAATGTACGGTTGCGCCAAAAGCCTCGGACTCGAAGCGCTGGTCGAAATCCACGACCGCGAGGATTTGGAAAAAGCCGCCGCCGTCGAGCCGAACCTGGTCGGCATCAACAGCCGCGACTTGACCACCTTCCGCATCGATCCGCTCCTGCCGGTGCGGGTCAAGGCGGGAATCAAGTGGAATGCCCGGGTCGTCTACGAGTCCGGCGTGTCGCACCCCGACCAGGCGGCCTTCGCTGCGTCGGCCGGATTTTATGGGCTGCTCGTCGGCGAGGCGGTGGTGAAAAATCCCGCCCTGGTCGGGCAGATACTGGAGGCTATGCGGGCGGCTCCGGCCGCCCGGTTCTGGCCGGAAATCGGCCGCCGCCTGGCCGACGGCAAAACGTTGGTGAAGATATGCGGCCTGACCCGCGAGAGCGACGCCAAACTGGCCGCCGATCTCGGCGCCGATGTTCTCGGCTTCGTTTTTTGGCCGCGTTCGTTCCGCCGCGCCGATCCGGCGCTCCTGCGGACAATCAAAAACATCGACACGCCGAAAGTCGGCGTGGTGGTGCATCCGGCCGGCGCGGCTGAACTCGATCCGGCGGTGAAAAGTTTGCTGGAAGAAGGTTTGCTGGACGCGGTGCAGTTCCACGGCGACGAATCGCCTGACGATTGCGCCCGCTTGTGGCCGGTACATTACAAAGCGCTCCGCCCGCGCGATCCGGCCGAACTGGAACGCGCCCGCGCCTTCCGCTGCCCGCGCGTGCTTCTCGATGCGGCAGCCGACGCGCCGGGCGGCACCGGCAAGCGGGTCGGGCCGGAAATTCTCGAAGCGTGGCGCGGGCCGCTCTGGCTGGCCGGCGGCATCACGCCGGACAATGCCGGCCGCATCGTTGCCGCCCGCCGGCCGGAACTCTTGGACACCGCCAGCGGCGTCGAGGACGCGCCCGGCGTCAAAAATTCGGACAAGTTGAAAAAATTCATGACGCAAAAGGGACCCTGGAAACTTTAAAGGAAATCAAACGGCGGTTTGTTTGATTTCCTTTAAAAGTCCACTCATAGAGGAGACAAAAAATGCCTGAAACGGCAACCGGTAGCGCGGCCACCCCCCTGGCCGATTATTTCGGCGCCTATGGCGGGCGCTATGTCGGCGAAACGTTGCGCCCCGCCCTGGACAACCTTGATCGCGAATTCGAAAAAGCGTGGAACGATCCCGGCTTCCACGGCGAGCTGCGCACTATCCGGAAAACCTTCATCGGCAGGCCGACGCCTTTGCTGTTCGCCGAAAACGCCACCAAAGCCGTCGGCGGCGCCAAAATCTATGTCAAGATGGAAGGACTCGCCCACACCGGCGCCCACAAGATAAACAACGCGGTCGGCCAGGCGCTCCTGGCCAAACGCATGGGCAAGCGCCGCGTCATCGCCGAGACCGGCGCCGGCCAGCACGGCCTCGCCACCGCTTCCGCCTGCGCCAAGCTTGGGCTCGAGTGCCGCGTCTACATGGGCTCGGTCGATGTCGCCCGCCAGCGGCCCAACGTATTCGCCATGGAAATGATGGGCGCCGAGGTGGTGTCGGTCGATTCGGGCGCCCGAACCCTCAAGGACGCCATCAACGCGGCGCTCCGCGAATGGGCCGCGACCTTTCCCGACACCCACTATCTGATCGGATCCGCCCTCGGCCCGTCGCCGTTCCCCGAAATCGCCCGCCGCTTCCAGGAAGTGATCGGCGTCGAAACCCGCGATCAAATGCGGGAAATCGGCGAGGAAATCGCCGCCATGGTGGCGTGCGTCGGCGGCGGCTCCAATTCCATCGGCTTCTTCGCCCCCTTCATCGATCAGAAAAAGCCCCGCCTCATCGGCGTCGAGGCGGGCGGACGCGGCATGGCGCCGGGCGATCACGCCGTCCGCATGGCCGGCGGCGCCCGCATCGGCATCGCCCACGGCTACAAAAGCCGGTTCCTCATGGACGACGACGGACAAATCCGGGCGACCCATTCCATCTCCGCCGGCCTCGACGACCCCGGCATCGGCCCGCAACTGGCCA
This sequence comes from Planctomycetota bacterium, assembly GCA_031547475.1. Taxonomy (GTDB): domain Bacteria; phylum Planctomycetota; class SZUA-567; order SZUA-567; family SZUA-567; genus JAJBSZ01. The sequence continues at coordinate 16,033 of JAVBRW010000274.1, read as the reverse complement.
ATCTCGGCGAAAGCGGCCGCATCGAGTTCACCAGCGCCGGCGACGCCGAAACGCTGGAAGCGCTCAAGTTTTTCGCCCGCCACGAAGGCGTCATTTTCGCGCTGGAATCCGCCCACGCGGCGGCGGCGGCCCTCAAACTGGCGAAGGAGATGCGCCCGGATCAGGCGATTGTCGTCAACATGTCGGGGCGCGGGGACAAGGATTTGTTCATCACCGCCAAGGCGCTCGATCGGGCGCGCTGGATCGAATTTTTGAAAAGCGAGGTATCGTCATGAGCGAATGCAAACTGATGGCCCACATGGTGGCCTGCTATCCCGACCGGGAAAAATCCCTCGCCGTCGCCGCCGGCCTGGCCGAGGGCGGCGCCGATTATCTCGAAGTGCAGTTCCCCTTTTCCGACCCGTCGGCCGACGGACCGGTCATCGAGCGCGCCTGCCAGACCGCGCTCGACAACGGCTTCAAGGTGGCTGACGGCTTCAATCTGATGGAGCGCCTGGCCGGCATGCTGAACATTCCGCTGTTCATCATGACCTACGGCAGCCTGGTTTTCGCCCGCGGGGCGGACGAATTCGCCCGGCACGCGAAAGCGGCCGGCGTGCACGGGCTGATCATTCCCGATCTGCCGCCCGATTACGACGAGAAATTGTTCGAGGCGGGCCTTCGCCACGGCCTGGCGGTGGTTCCGGTCATCGCGCCGGAAATTTCCGAAGCCAGGCTGAAGCTGATCGGCGGGCTCAAGCCGGAATTCATCTACACCGCCCTCCGCCTGGGCATAACCGGCGGCGCCAGCACGCTGGACGAAAAAACCATCGCTTACCTGGGAGCGGTCGCGGCATTGGGCGCCAAAACCATCGCCGGTTTCGGCGTGCGTTCCCGCGAGCAAATGCGCGCCCTGGCCGGGCGCGCCCACGCGGCTGCGGTGGGCTCGCATTTCCTCGCCGTCCTCAATGCGGCCGGGCCGGATGCGGATATCAAGTCGGTCATGGCGGAGGCGGCGCGAAAGCTGACACGGGATTGAAATCGGCCTGCACGGCGCTATTCGCTCATTTCCTCGATCAGTTCGGCCACCGGCTCCACCGGCGGGCGCGGCCCGGGCATATCGTTGTCCGGCATGGAGCGGAGCACGCCGACGCCGAGGGGAACGGACAGGATGACGGTCGCGACATCGGACAGCGGCTGGGTAAGCTGGATGCCGAAAAGGCCGTACCGGGCGGTGAGAATGAACAGGAACGGCAGGAGGAACAAGCCCTGTCGGGCCAGCGCCAGCAACGTCGCCCTGGCCGAGCGGCCGATGTTCTGGAGCATCATGTTGTTCAATATGACCCAGCCCATGAGCGGAAAGGTCATGCATTGAAGGCGGAGGGCGAGGGAGCCTATGGCGATGACATCGGGATCGTCCGGCCGGAAAATGGCTATGATGCGGGGCGCGAAGGCGATGCCCATCCCGGCGAGAACGACCAGCACGCCGGTGGCCGATTTGACGCAGAACCAGAACGCCCGCTTGACCCGGCGGAACAGGCCGGCGCCGTAGTTGAAGCCGCACACCGGCTGGAAGCCCTGCCCCCAGCCGAGCATGGCGGAGCCCGCGAACATCATCACCCGCTGCACGACGGACATGGCGGCGATGGCGGCGTCGCCGAAATCGCCGGCCGCCTGGTTGATGCAAATGGTGGCGACGCTGGCTATGCCCTGGCGGCAGAGGGACGGCAGGCCGCCCCGGACGATTTCCCTGAACGCCTTCCACGTCGGCGAGAAGTTCGCCACCCGCACCGCGATGTTGCCGCCCCGGGCCGTGCCGCGCAGCAGAAGGCAGAAGCTGACGAACTGGCTCAGCATGGTGGCGAGGGCGGCGCCGGACACGCCCATGTTCAGGGTGAAAATGAAAATCGGATCGAGGACAATGTTCAGAATCGCCCCCGAGGTGATGCCGATCATGCCGTAGAACGCCGATCCCTGGAAACGGAGTATGTTGTTCAAGGTGAAGGAGGCGGCAATCCACGGCGCGCCGAACAGGATGAAGGTGAGGTATTCGCAGGCGTGCGGCAGGATGGTGGGGGTGGAGCCGAGAAGCACGGCCAGCGGCTCGAGGAACACGAGGCCGAAGAAGGTGATGACGCAGCCGCACAGCATGGCCATGACGAAACCGGTCGCCGCCATTTTGGCCGCGTTGTCCATGCGCTGGGCGCCGAGTTCCCGGGAGATGAAATTGCCGGCGCCCTGGCCGAAAAAGAAGCCGATGGCCTGGATAATCGCCATCAGGGGGAACGACACGCCGACGGCGGCGGTGGCGGTGGTGCCGATGGAACCGACAAAATAGGTGTCGGCCATGTTGTACATGGCCGAAATGAGCATGATGACGATAGTGGGCCCCGCCATCTTTGCCACCAGCCCCTCTACCGGCCTGGTGGTCATGAGCAGGAATTTTTCGTTCATTTCAACCGTTCCGGACGGGGAGGTGGAGGCGGTTCGGATGCCGCCGGAATAACCACCCGTATAATTGAATGCAATCCGCCCGTTCATCACAAGCAAAATAAAAAATGCCGGGGGAAACCTTTGCTCAAGGCTTCCCCCTCGTGTACCGTTCCGTCCTCGGGATGGTCGGAGCGGAGTTTGGGTTGTCGTTCAATGTCAATACGCGCCGGGAGCCGAACGGTAGTCGCTCGCCATGCCGATGCCCATGGCGGAACTCGGCAGTTGCACTTCCGCGCGGTGCACGGCGCCGTCCCCGGCCGGAGCCATGCCCGACATGTCGGGCTGCGGCTTCGGGGAGACCGGCTCTTTCTCGATAATCTCCGCCGGCACGCGGTCGCCCGCGCGGCGGTAGAGATTGGCGTTGCGGATCGGCCTGCCCTGCTCGGCTTCGCCCGGCGCCCGGTAGCCGGCGATCAACACCGGCGACATGTCGGGCTCGAACGAAAAGGGCGGAATCTGCCCGTCCTCGGGCGGCGACGGCGTCCAGTTCGGGAGCGACGCCAGCGCTTCGCCCGTTCCGGAAACCATGCCGATGTCCTGGTCGGCCGGTTCGGGGGTCAACGGTTCGGAGGGACCCACCAGGAACGGATCGTCCGACTGCGAGGGCGTATAGCCGAGGTTCAACGGTTTCGGTGCCTGCTTGACCGGTTCGGGCGGGCGGAGCGACGCCGGGGGCTGAACCGGGGTGGCATGGTCAAGCCGCACTTCCGCCACCGGGTAGAATTTTTCGGGACGGCCTGGAACCGGGGCCGGACGCACGCTCGCCTGGATTTCCTGCGGATATTCGCTCCGGGGCTCAACCCGGGCAACGCCGGAGGAACTCGCCCTGACGCTTTCCCCCGGACGGACGGTGATCATCTTGCCGTCGATGCGGTAGGTGGCGTTGGCCGGAGTGACCGGAGCCGTCTGCGACGCGCCGTACTGGTAATAGGCGCCGTCCTGGTTCACCATCGGCTGCTGATACGCTCCCGCCGGCGGCTGGCTTTCCATGGGCTGGTACTGCTGGCCGTTGTGGGTGGTCGGCGGCTCGTAATACTGCTGATTCGGCTGTGGAACATAGTACTGGTTTTGCTGGTAGCTTTCCGCCTGCGGGAAATACTGGCCCTGCGTCTGCGGATCCATCGGCACATAGGTGGTGACCGGAGCGGGCTGCACCTGCTGCACCACCTGCGCCTGCTGCGCCAGCATGGGGCCGGTTACCTTTTCCAGGAAGCCGCCGAGCGCCTGGAGCCGGTTGTTCCATGGCTGGAGCTTTTTCGCGCGGGCGATGGCGGCGGATGCGTCCGAGTAGCGGCCGAGTTCGACGTAGGCTTCGGCCAGCGACATCAGGGCGTTGGCGTCGTTCCCGATCAGCCTAGCTACCGACTGGTAGCGCTGTTCCGCCTGTTCCGCCTTGCCTTCGGCATAGAGCACCCTGCCCTCGAGTATGCGGGCGGACGAGTACTCGGGCTCGACCTTGTTGATTTCGGCTATCACGTCCCGGACCGCCTTGAAATCGGTGGACGACGACAGCTTTTGCTTGCGGAATTCGGCTTCGGCCTGGTTGTAGAGAACGGCGGCGTCGTTGCTGCGGCCGAGTTTGGCCGCTTCGGCGTAGGCTCCGACCGCGCTTTCGAGATAGCGGGCGTCGCCGGAGACCAGATAGAGGCTCTCGTAGAACAACCCCACTTCGTTATGGAGCCACGCTTCGGCGCCGAGGGGCTCGCCCGGCTCCGACGCGGCGGCGTACAACTGCGCGGCGTCGGAGTAGCGTTCGGCCCTGACGTAGATGCGGGCGCGCCGCACGTTGATCATGGCTTTTTCGCGCGGGGTTATGCCCGGGGTGTTGGCGGCGGCGTTGAGATCGTTGAACGCCTTGACGTAATCGCCCTTCAGCGAGACCGCCTCGCCCATGATGCCGTAGGCTTGCGGGTATTTTCCGGAATTCTCCAGCGCGAACACGCAGTGCGCGATTGCCTCGTCGGCGGCGCCCATGCGGAGGCTGACGTCGGCCAGCGCGAGGTGGAGGAGCGGGTCGGCCGGGTCGACCTCGACCGCCGAGCGGAGGTAATCCTGCGCCTTGCCGATCTGGTTGTCGATGTAATAGGCGCACGACAGCTGGCGGTAGGCTTCCGCCATGTATTCGCACGGCAGGCCGAACTGGAGCGCCTGCTCGAAATGCCTGGCCGCGACGCCGCCGAAGTTTTTCGCCAGCGCTTCGTTCCCGGCCTGCATGTGCTCGACCACCTGTTCGGAAATCTTGTCCTCGTCCGTCTCGACCCGCTCGATCTTGGTCACGAGTATCCACGGGTACTTGGCATAGACGTTCAGGACATAGCCGGTGACGGCGACCAGCTCGTACTTCTTGAGCTGGCGCATGACTTCCAGGTTGTCGGGATCGTTTTTCCCGATGTAGAGGGTGGGCAGGACGTTTTTCCTGCCTTCCGCCGACCACAGCACCGTATTGTCCGGCCACACCGCGAAATTGACGTGTTCGGTTGCCGTGAACCGGGTGTTCACGCTCTTGAACAGGTTGGCGGGCATGGCGTAGCGTGCGTAGAAAAAGACCTGGCGCTCCTGGTATTCCTTGGGCGCTTTCATGATCTCGTTCAGATCGTACGCTTGGTCGGCGTTCGGCCGCGACACGGTGGGCTTTCGAGTGCCCAGGCGTCCCGCCGCCGTCACCGGCTCCGGCACGATCAGGACGACCGCCAGGGCAAGGCAAAGCAGGTGTTTCATCGTGATTCCACGCATTTCATTCCCTCCGGTTGCCGCCCTGTGGCGTATCATACGCCGATTGGGCGGAGGCAAAATCGAGTTTGTTCACCCCTCACTTTCCCGAAGGCTGAAATATCCTTTCCTAAAAAATCGACGGAGATGCAGGGATTGGAACGGGTTCCGATAATGAGCAGTGTTTTTGCCGGTGAAGGATTGAAGTTTCCGATTGGGGCTTTATGATGTAATAATCAAGATTCATCCCCGGGACAAGCGCATGAACGGGGGCAAATCTTAAACCAGCAATCTACAATCTTAAATCGAAAGGTTTCCATGCGTCCGATGTTCGACTTCCACACCCACACCCTGTTGTCCGACGGCGATCTCATTCCGGCCGAAAGCGTGCGCCGGGCCGAGGTGGCCGGCTACCGCATGCTCGGCTTTGCCGATCATTCCGACCTCGCCACCCTGCCGACCCAGGTCCCCGCTCTCATCGCCGCCGCCCGGGCCGAAAACCGCTGTCCCGGCGGGATACGCGTGTTCGCCGGCACCGAACTGACCCATGTGCGCCCGGCGCAGATCGCCGAAGCGGCCGCCATCGCCCGCGAACTCGGGGCCTCATACGTGGTTGTGCACGGCGAAACGCTGTCCGAACCGGTGGCGCCCGGCACCAATCTCGCCGCCATCGAGGCGGGGGTCGACTACCTCGCCCACCCCGGCCTCATCACCCTGGAGGAAGCCAGGCTGGCGTCCCAGCGCGGCGTTTTGCTGGAAATCTCCGGCAAGCGCGGCCACTGCCTGGCCAACGGCCATGTGGCGCGCATGGCCCGGGAGACCGGCGCCAAGCTGATTTTCGGATCGGACGCCCACACGGTGGGAGAAATGCCCGGCCGCGATTATGCCGAGCGCATCTGCCTGGGGGCGGGAATAGACGCGAAAGAGGTGGAGGAGATGTTCAGGAGAGCGGAGGAATTCGGGCTGGGGCTGCATATTTGATGCGAAAGCCCGCGGTTTCCTCCATCTGCGACATTGACTATTTACGGGGATAAACTATAACGGATACCCGTCTCCGCATCGGGTTGTTTTTTCCGTCCACACTCCAGAAAGAAACGGGGCAGAAAGATGAAACTGAACGCGCAGGAACTGAAAAACCGTGAGCAATGGACCAAGGCCGGGTTTGTGCTGCCCGCCTACGATCGGGAAAAGGTGGCCGCCGCCACCAAGGCCAATCCCGCCTGGGTGCATTTCGGCGCCGGCAACATTTTCCGCGTCTTTCCCGCCGCCCGCCAACAGGAGCTTCTGGACAAGGGCGTCGAATCGACCGGCATCATCGTCGCCGAAGGGTACGATTACGAAATCATCGACGCCGTCTTCACCCCGCACGACAACCTTACCCTCGCCGTTACCCTGAAGTCGCAGGGCACCATCGACAAGGTGGTGGTCGGCTCCATCGTCGAAGCGCTGAAAGTCGATTCGAAACACGCCGATTTCAAGCGGCTCAAGGAGATTTTCCGCGCGCCCTCCCTCAAGATGGTCAGCTTCACCATTACCGAGAAGGGCTACAGCCTGATGCGGAACAGCGCCTACGCCCCCGACGTGGCCGACGATTTCAAGGCCGGCCCCGCCGCGCCGCAAAGCTATATCGGCAAGCTGGCCGCCCTCGTGTACGAACGCTACCAGGCCGGCAAACTGCCGGTCGCCCTGGTAAGCATGGACAATTGTTCCCACAACGGCGACAAGCTCCGAGACGCCGTCCATGCTTTCGCGGCCGAATGGACCAAGGCGGGTTTGGCCGACAAGGGATTCCTCCCCTATGTCGAAAGCCCGGACAAGGTTTCATTCCCTTGGTCGATGATTGACAAAATCACGCCCCGCCCCGACGACAGCGTCAAGAAAATGCTCAAGGACACCGGTTTCGAGGATGTCGAAGCGGTGGTGACCTCGAAGCACACCTATGTCGCCCCCTTTGTCAACGCGGAAGAGACCGAATACCTGATTATCGAGGACAAATTCCCCAACGGCCGCCCCGCCCTCGACAAGGCCGGCATCATCTTCACCAGCCGGGAGACGGTGGACAAGGTGGAAAAGATGAAGGTCTGCACCTGCCTGAACCCGCTCCACACGGCGATGGCGGTATTCGGCTGCCTTCTGTCCTTCACCAAGATTTCCGACGAAATGCGCGACCCCGATCTCAAGCGCATGGTCGAGATAATCGGCTACGACGAAGGCTTGCCGGTCGTGGTCGATCCGGGCATCGTGCGGCCGCGCGATTTCCTGGACAAGTGCATCCAGGTCCGTTTCCCCAATCCCTTCATGCCGGACACGCCGCAGCGCATCGCGGTCGACACGTCGCAAAAGCTGTCCATCCGCTTCGGCGAGACCATAAAGACCTATATAGCCCGCCCCGATCTCGATCCCAAGAGCCTCAAGCTTATCCCGCTTGTCCACGCCGGCTGGTGCCGCTACCTCCTCGGCATCGACGACGAGGGAAAGCCGTTCGAGCGCAGCCCCGATCCGATGCTCGATTCGGTGTCGGCCAACCTGGCTGGTCTCAAGCTTGGTGACAAAGGCCCGTTCCACGATCGGCTCAAGCCGATCCTGTCCGACGCCCGCATTTTCGGGGTCAATCTGTACGAGGTGGGGTTGGGCGAACGGGTGGAAGGCTATTTCGCCGAATTGATGGCGGGGCCGGGAGCGGTGCGGAAAACGCTGCACAAATATGCGAAGTGAATTGACTCTCGAAAAAAAAATCCAACATCGCATCCCCGGGCGCATGGCCGGGGATGCGATGTTCAAGTCTCATTTCACCGCAATCACTTCGATTTCCACCTTCGCTCCCCTCGGAATGTCCTTCACCGCCACGCAACTGCGGGCCGGGAACGGCTTGGAGAAATAGGTGGAATACACTTCGTTCACCGCCGCGAAATCGGCGATGTCGGCCAGGAAAATGGTGGCTTTCACCACCTTTTTCATGCTGGTGCCCGCCTCCTCGAGAACGACGGCGATGTTGTCCAGCGACTGCTTGGCCTGATCCTTGATGGCGTCGGGCATTTTCCCGGTGGCGGGGATGATGGGCAGGTTGCCGGACACAAAGACGAAATCGCCGACCACGATGGCCTGCGAATACGCGCCTATCGCCTCAGGCGCCTTGGGACTCGCCACCACTTTCAGATCGGCCGACAGCGCCCAGCCCGACGCCAGCACAGCCATCACGATTGCCGCGCCCACTGTTGATGCCATTTTCCGTCTCATCACGGTTCTCCTTTTGTCTGCGGCGGCGCCGCGGCCCAATGCTGCGGAGCGCCTATCCAAAACACGACAACCCGATGATATTTCCCCGATATTTTGCGAAAAACATTTTGATGACAATGGTTTGATGTTGTTTGAAAAGAATGGTGCCACACCGTTTTGTTATACCATGATAAAAATATCGGTCAACCGTTTTCCACAAAACCTGGAAACACGCGAATAAACACGCGGGGAAAGAATGAGCGATGTCGTTTTTCAACATAGAGTAGTGGCACGTTGCGTCAAGGCGTTTCCCGAAACGCCGTTCGTGCACGAGGGGGCACTCCGCCGCGTCGCCTTCGAGAAGGAGACAGGATCATGTATTTTGTTCGCGCTTTTTGCCTTATCGCGGTTCTCGCCGCCGTTCCCTTTGCCGCATCCACCGCCCGCGCCCAGGAAAAAGTCCCCGAAACACTCGCGCAAATTACCGATCCCGAAATGAGGGATGCGCTGTCGATGTATTCGCCGGGGTACGATTATTTGGCGCGCGGAAGCCAGGTGTTCGCATTCAGGCATGTGTTCATGAACTTGCACGGCGGCGCATTGCCCCACTTGGAGGAGGCCGACGCCCAACATGTGCCGGGGCCGGAATTGTTGGCCCTCGACAGCATTCCCGAAGATCCTTCGCCGAATTCCATCGCGCCCGACTACACCGTCACCCCCGACGAGGCGGAACAGGATGACGTCCGGTCGCTCGATCTCCCCGACGATATCAATCGCGGCTTCATGGACATGGAGGACGACGCGACCGATAGCATCATCGACGCGTACGGCCAAAGCGGCGGCAGCCATATCGACAATCCGCCGGTCATGGCGTAGAAGGGGGTAATCGGACCGAATACATCCTTCATCACCCGAGCCGTTCCAGAATCGCCAGCCCTTCCACCTTGTGCTGGGTTACGCGGGGATAGTGCGTTCCATCCGGCCCGAACAGCATGGCGTAGCCGGTGCAGTGATCGTTCGGAATGCCGAGCCAGTCGCGGCATTCGGGGAAAAAGCGCATCGCCGTTTCCACCAGGCCGCACCACACGGTGCCGACGCCGTTTGCCTGGGCCAGCAGATCGAAATAGGACAGCGCGATCATGCAGTCGGGCTGCGGGGTGGCGGCGTTGGGGCCGGCGGTGACGACAAGGAGGTGCGGAGCATTGCGGAACAGCTCGTCCCGCCCTCCGGCCAGCCAATTCCGCGCCATGTCGGTGAACCAGGACAAATTCTCCGGCACCCGGTCCGCTCCGGCGACCATCGTTTCGGCAAGGCGCTTGCGGAACTGCGCCAGCACCTCGGTGTCGAGGATGGCGGTGAAACGGCGGTCGCGCGCGTTGGCGCCGGTGGGCGCGGAAGCGACGATGTTCAAAAGCCGCCCCATGAGCATCTTGTCCACCACGCCGGGCGCGAACTGCCGCACCGAACGCCTGCTCTGCATGAACCGGGCGAACAGGTCGGCGTCAACCCGCGCGGTTGACGCCGAGGCGGACGGGTCGCGTCCGTTCAGGGTTACGGCGCCGGCGGGACAGATGGCGAGGCAATGCTGGCAATCGATGCAGTCCCCTGCCCGTTCGGGGGCGACCTGCGCCACCTTTTTCTCAATCCCGATGATGGCGACGGGGCAGTCCTTGACGCACAAACCGCAGGCGGTGCATTTTTCCGGGTCGGCGAGGAACGGATTGTCCATGGGGCTCTCCTTGCGTCAATTGACAATACAAAGGCCTCTCCCATAGCCCGGGAGAGGCCTTCTCCTTCATTCCCCAACATCCCGGGCCTTCCGGGTCTCATCCCCCGTTTTCAGAGGCATGGGCCAAGTTATTTCTTCTTGGCAGGCTTTTTGGCGGGAGCTTTTTTCGCGGCGGGGGCTTTCTTCGCAGCGGGTTTCTTGGCGGCGGCGGGCTTGGCGGCCGGGGCCTTTTTGGCGGCGGCGGGTTTGGCGGCCTTGGCCGGGGCGGCGACGGCGGGCGCGGCCATGGCGGCGAGATCGGCGTGGGTGGCGTACTTCTTGCCGCCGACGGCTTCCTTCAGCGCCTTGGAGGCAGTGAAGCGCGGCTTCACCGACGCCTTAATCTTGATGACTTCGCCGGTGGCGGGGTTGCGGCCGGTGCGGGCCTTCCGCTGCGCCTTCACGAAAATACCGAAATCCTTGATGTTGACCTTGACACCCTTGGCCATGGCGGCGGCGATTTCATCGAAAATGAAATCGACGACGGCGGAAGCGTATTTCAGCTTGGCGCTCGTCTTGTCTACCAGGGCCTGCGCGAGCTGACGTTTCCGCAGCACTTCAATCTTGGCAGCCATCTTCCTTCCTCCCATCCTTCATAAAACACAACGAGAAAATTGGCCGCCCCGCCCCGCAATGCGTAACCCGGATTAACGCTGCGGCCGTACGAAAAGAACGCCTTACAAGGCGATCAACTAATTTCGTATCAACTTTCGGCGAAATATAGGCCATATTTCAAGGATGTCAAGATAAAAATGCCAAAAAAACCATTTTCTCTGCCACATTTTTTCCCTTTCCGGCCCGTCCGAGCCCGCCCGACAGGCCCCCGCCGGTAGCCCCCTCCACATCCTTATACACAATATATGGTTACAAGAACGAAAAAACGGAGCAAAAAAAACGTCCGCGCGTGAAAAAAACGCCTTCTTCCGAACTTTTTTTGCCTTGCGGCACAGGTGTTTCGGCGATCTTTTCACTGGCGACAATCAGCAAAACAATCACAATACAGGATACTTAATGTATCATTAACGCGCGATTGCGGAATTTTCGGGTGGTGAACGGAAAAGCGGATTAAACTTTTTCCCGGCGCGTCCGCTAACACATACCATACGGATGTCGCCGGCGCATACGCTGGCGGTGGCGCCTCTCCGGCATGCCGGAAAAAGAGGCGTGAAGCGCGAAAGGAGGCGCTTATGAATGTCAGTGGTATGGGTGGTTCCCCCTATCTCCAAGGCGGCATGACGGGTGTGGGGGTCAGGATGCTGCAGACGGCGAATCAGGCCCAAACCGACATGGCGCAGAAATTGCTGCCCATGCAGGCGGCCGAAAACGCCGGCCGCGCCGCGAGCGAGGCCAAAGGCCTGTTTGTGGACACCTACGCCTGAAGCGATTCGGCGGAGCGGGCGTCCTGCGCATTGTTGGAGGCCGGGCCACAAGCCCGGCTTCCTTTTTTTATAGACTGGCACGCACCGGTGAAAACCATATGATAACAAATACATCCATGCATACTTCTTATTCCTTTTGGTTTGTTTGCCAGGAGAAATACCGTGAAGCATAACCGTCTGTTGCTTGGCACACTGGTTATCGGAGCCCTTGCGGCAGGCGTGTATACCTGGAACAGTTCTCTGTTTGCCAGACACATTATTGAAGATTACCTCATTCCCCGTCTCAGCCGTGCCGTCCATCTCGAACAGCGCGGTCGGAACGGCATATTCGACAACGCCGCCGTCACCCGCCATTTGGAAAAATGGTACGCCAGCCTTCCGGCGGAAACCGCCCTGAGCCTGGATGGCGATGGCGAGGATTTGCGAACCTATGCGCTTGCGCATCCGGACAGGCCGGGGTATTATTGGCGGTGGTGGTGCAAATCGATAACCCAAAATCCGCATCCCGATACAAAAGGCGAGAGAGCAATCCTGCCCGAACAACCGCCGGAAGTTCGCAAGTGGGCGGAAAAACTGCGCGACGACGCCAAATTCCTGCGCGAGCACGATCCGCGAAACGCCCGGCCCCTTTTGCTTCTCGCCTATCTGGAAGCATGGGAGAGCATCAGCAGGGGACGCAACAAGAACGACGAAATTGTCGGAACGGTGATAAACAGGGATCGCGCATCCCAGGCGGTCACGCGGTTTCACCAGGCGGTGGAGAGCGAAAAATTCACCTTGTATACGAATGATCTGGCGGAAGAATGGTTTTCCCTCCTTGGCGGCGCACCCGCCACTTTTGATGAAGCGCTACTTGTCGAATCCCAAATAATGTGGAAACAGCCACTCCCCAATCTTTTCCTGATACGCAGCCTTTGCGAACGACTTGTTATCGAGGCTGAACGCCGCGCCGAATTGGCCGAACCGGAAACCGGATCGGAAAGTATGACCTCAATCGGCATCCTCCTTGAATTGCAAACCATGGGCGCCCGCCTTGCCATCGGTGACTCCAGCTTATTGAACGTCTTAGCCGGTTATTCAACGATCGAGTTAGTAACCGAGGAAGGCGTGCGGGTTTTGCGCGCAAACGGCCAGGAGGAAGCCGCCGATCGCCTGCTCGCCAGAGGACGAAACCTCCTCCGCCCGTTACTCCTCGCCCGACTTATGGGGCACGAAGTGCAAAATACCAAGATACGCGCGCCCTACTCCATCCTGGAAAACGATCCATCCCTTGCTGCCGAAGCCCTGCGCTTGATGGAATTGCGTCAACAGGCACCTGTCGATCATTTTGCCCTCGCCAGCAACAATTTTCTGCTGGGAATGGGAATGTCAGCCATCCGTATGCACTGGCCCGACACAGGTACATTCACCTCGCTTGACGAATTGAATACTGCGGCGCGGCTCGAATACTGGATATGGGAAAAATTTTTCCTGTGCATCCCCATTTTCTCGGCATGCCTGGTGCTCGCGATTTCAGCAATTCTGTGCATTATCGGCGTGTTTTCCGCCAAAACAAATGAGGATGACGCTTCGCGGTCGCTCTTTGGAAACGCCATCCTTCCCGCTTTTTTGGCTGCTTTGATAGCCGCAGTTCCTGGTTTTTTGGCGGCATTTTCCGGGCATTCGCTGGAAATATCGGCAGCGGTATCGCGCGGATGGTTACTTTTTTGGAATGTCTGTGGAACTTTGGCGGCAGGGTGGTTTCTGGGCTGGTGGTTCCAGCCCCGACGCGCCAATGGCACCGGACCGCGCCGGGGTGCGCACGACTGGATTGCCGTGGGCGGTACGCTGCTCGCAGCCGTATTTGCGTCCATTGTCTTTGTCGGTATCTGGAAAGACCGGGCCCCTGCCATTGCTGTCATTGCGGCAATGCTCCTTGTTCTGCTAACAATCCTGGTTCTATTGACAGTCCTGCATGGATGCGCCAAACAGGTAAAAGCACTGTTGCGCCGAAAGCAACCCGACCGATCGGCAGCCCTCTCGTGGCTGGCCGCATTATCAATCAGCGTGCTGTTTTTGTACTGTGCTCGCCCGATTGCCGAATGGCAGGAACGAACCTGGGCGAAACGGGACAGCCTGCTCATTTCCCATTCCGCAGCACAGGCCGTATCGGGGGGGCCCATCGGACACCGCATGGTGAAACTACACACTGACCATATCAAAAGCGTCCTATCGCAATGAGCGGGCTGAAATACATGCCGACATCGTTTCTCATTGCCCGCTCCACCCGCATTCCTCCACCGCCCGGCGCGCGAGCTCCGCCCGTTCCGAATGGTCGAGTTCCTTGTATCCGTGCCGCTCGGCGAAAATACGGGCGCTGTCGCAGTATGATCGCAGATAGTCGGCCATTTCGGCTTCGGGGATGGCGTCGCCCCGAATAGTTTCGGCAAGAGAACGGGCCTGACGCAGGCCGTCGAGAAGGGACGTGTCCGCCGGCGTCGACCGGCCGAGGAAAAGGCGCGCATAAAGGGAAAAGGCGGGCGAATCGGCGCCGCCGAGTTTTTCGCGGATTTCCAGCAGCTTTTTCCGATCGCGGAGCGTTTCCGCCGCGCGGCGCGGGTCGAAAGCGTCGGCCAATTTCAGCAAATGCGCATAATCGGGCCGGGCGGGCGCGCCGCCGCGCCGGCGGAGTTCGAAATACTGGCGCTCGAAATGTTCGGCCAAATCGGGATCGGTGTGCCGGAGCGCGGCCAGGCGGGCGCCGCCGGCCAAGCCTTCGGCCACGATTTCGCCCCATGCCGTGTCGATTTCGAGCAAATTGTTTTCCGCCTCCCCCCTGCCCGCCGCTTCCCGCCGATCGCGGTAGTGTTCGATCGCCGTTTTCCGTTCCTTTTCGTCGGAAAACCGGGCGGCGGCCGCACGGCGCGCCTCGTCCGGCTCCAGGCCGCCGGAAAACCACGATTCGGCGGCGGCGCGGAGATCATCGCCGCGTATCGCCGCCGCCGCCCGTTCTTCGTAACGCGCCAGAGCGTCATCCCCAAAAACGCGGCGGACGGCGGGCGCGTCCAGCATGGTCCGCATCCGGGCCGGATCGGTTTCCAACCGTTTGTCCAGCACCTGGCGGCAGAATTCGCGGCTCGCTTCGTCCAGGCAGACCCGGCGCTCCGCCTCCGGCGCTTCGGCGTACAGGTTGTCCAGGTTCAGAAGGCACATGTCCCGGTACATGGTTTGCGCGGCATCGTCGAAGAGGTTCTCCGGCCTGAGCGCCTGGCGGAGAAAAACCTTGTTCTGCCGCTCGGTGACTTCCGCCTGGTAGGCTCGGGTTTTGGCTTCGCGCATGGCTTTGCTCCACACCAACACATCGGCGGAGAAAACGGCGAAAGCCAGTTCGAACAGTTTTTTCTGTCTTTCGGTCGTCAACTTCGACGACAGATCGGCGTGCTGCTGCTCAAGGAAGGTTTCGGCCCGCTTGCCGATAGCGCCCGCCTCGCGGTGCGGCAGTTCGAACAGTTCGCGTTCGAGCTCGTCGCCCCTTTCGTGCAAATCGGTCAGCGCGTCCCTGACCGCGGCGTCGTCGAACACGGCGTTCCGCCGGTGAATCGCTTCGAGTTCGCGGTTTCCCGCCCGCTCGGCCGGCGCCGCTTCGGACAGGCCGCCCGCCAGCAGCGCTCCGTCGCCGGCAAGCGCGCCGCCGCTATTTTTTGTCCTGAGGAAATGGTCGGACGGCTGGATGCCGGGGTGCATCGCATAGCCGCTTTCCGCTTCGAATTGTTCTTCCCCGTTTCTGGTTTCCGGTACCCGCAACATGGCTTTCCTTTCGCCTCTTGGTATGGTGAACGCTTTTTCCGCATAGTCTTTCCTTTACCATGCGCATGCCTTTAGCCTAGCCGCGTTCACGCGCTCTATCGTTTCCGTTTGAAATTTAGGTTGCGACGCGTCGATCACCGGGGTAGCCCTCGCGGTCGCCCGCCCTTCATTGGCGAATTGGTTGCGGCACAAGGCTTTCGTTGGCGAGACGCGGGCGGCCACAAGGGCCGCCCCTACCGGCGATTGACACGTTTTCCGCGGATTGGAATTTGCAATTCCACTACGAAAAAACCCGGCCCTCCGGCATTCACTCGCGAAAGGAGAGGAATCAAATTGAAGTCAGGAAAACCGGAAAGGGACAGGAAAGCGGGCGAAGCGCGGGTCTTTTTGCCAAAAGGCGGGTAAAAAGTGTTTGCCATGGCATTTGGCTAGACCAAACAACTCCAAGCCAATAGACAGCCCCGTTCCTTTCCAAAGAAAAGGTCCGGAAGCCCCGGCGGATCCTGCCCGGGGCCCGAAGGGTCGGGTGGGCTCCTCTAAAGGGAGCCCTGGGTTGGGGATCTCCGGTCAAGATAATCCCCGGGGTGCCTTGGGAGGCCTCACTACCCGCCGTTCCCCGCGACCACGTCAAATCGCACGCGCACGCCCAGTTGGGGAATCCGGTCAAGATATCCCCGGGCGTGTCTAAAGCGTCATTTCGCTA
>JAVBRW010000298.1:0-5000 GCA_031547475.1 Planctomycetota bacterium | reverse complement strand
ACCAACATGGTGATTCCGGCGGGATAAACAATTGCTGCACCCCGAGCGGGAAGTTGTGCCGGGATAATTCGGGATTGACCTGGACGGCAAGGAACCCAACATTAGAAATCACGGAATCAATAAATCGTACATTCTACATAATCTTGTCAATATACTTGGCAAACGTGTTCTTGGTGCCTTCGATAATCTTGTGCGCCTCGTCCTTCTCGATATAGCCGAGGTCGAGCAGGTATTTGCCGAATTCGGCCTTGGCCTCGGGATCGGCGCACACTTTCTTCAGCGCGTCGTTGAAGACGGCCATGACGTCTTCCGGCGTGCCCTTGGGGAAGGCGAAATAGAAGAATTTCGGAAGGGAGAAATCGACGCCCTGCTCCAGGAGCGTTTTGACTTCGGGAAGACCGGGATTGCGCTTGTCGGCAATGATGCCGAGGAGGACGAAATCGTCCGATTCGACGAACGATTTCACCCCCATATAGGCGGCGAAAAAGGCGTCGGACTGGCCGGACAGGAGAGCGGCGTTCTTGGTGGCGGCCACGCCGGTGTCGATGATATTGAACTCGACCCCGCCGGCGTCCTGGAGGATATAGGCGACGAGATGCGCCACCGTCCCCGTCTCCATGGCGAAGTTGGCCTCGCCCGGGCGCTTCTTGGCGTCCGCCATGAGATCGGCGATATCCTTGTACTTGCCCTTCTTGCCGACGATGACGTTGGTGGTGTCCATGAGAGGAATGCCGCCGACCTCGAAATCCTTGAGAATGTAGAAATCCGCCGTATTCATCAGGGTCTGGGTCAGGGTGCCGTAGTGGAAGAAAAGGACGTTGTACCCGTCCGGCGCGGAATCCTTGACCTGGCGGGAGCCGACCACGCCGCCGGCGCCGGTGACGTTGGTGACGATGACCGGTTTCCCGATGTATTTCTGCATGTATTTGGCGATGATGCGGGCGTTGATGTCGGTGTCGCCGCCGGTGCCGGTGGGGACGACGACCTGTATCGGCTTGGCCGGATAGGCCGCGGCCCGGGCCGTGGCGGAGAATCCGAACAGACAGCACAGGATGACGGCCCACGCACTCGTCTTGGTGAAATACATCGATTTCCTCCTCGCAAGAAATGGGAAAGGGTGGCTTGAAACCGCTTACAATTGACATCTTCAATCTACCCCACGAATCGCAGATCGTCAAATAATTACGGCTATTTGCGAAAATTGTTTCTGAAAGCGGTTACAAAACCGCTTGCGCAAGCTAAACAACCGGGTTATACTGAAAAGGACCGGTGCCTGCCCATCGGTTATTTGAAACGCATTTCTTCCGATTCCGGGGGAGCGCCTCATGAACATCTACGACATCGCCAAGCTTGCCGGCGTCTCCTCCGCCACCGTGTCGCGGGTCATCAACAACGTCCCCGGCGTCAGCGAGGACAAGCGCCGCCGGGTCATGGAGACGTTGAGCCGGCACAACTACGTCCCCAACATGTTCGCCCGCAACCTGGCCGGCGCCTCGACCAAGACGGTGGCCATCCTGACCGTCGACATCCGCCACATCAACTATTCCATCATCGCCTACGAGGTCGAACAGCAGGCCAGCAGCATGGGCTACAACGTGCTTCTCTGCAACACCACCCGCGACCCGTCCCGCCAGCAGTTCTATCTCCGCGTGCTGGTCAGCAAAAAGGCCGACTGCCTCGTCCTCATCGGTTCGTCCTTGTGCAATCCGGTCGTGGACAAGGAAATCCGCGACAATTTCCACGACATCCCGGTCATCATGATGAACAGCCAGTTCGACGGCCCCAACGCCTACCACGTCCAGGGCCGGGTGGGCGACGGCGTGGCCAAGGCCGTCGACTACCTGCATTCCCTGGGCCACAGGAAAATCGCCTTTTTCAAGGACGACGATCATTGGATAGCGCAGCGCAAACTTGACGCCTATTTGGCCAAGGCGAAGGAGTACGGCATTCCGGTCGGCAAGCACAGCGTGTACTGCTCGCGGTCCGGCTACGATTCGGGGATGGACGCGGTGAATTATTTCGAGGAGAACGGGGTCGACTACACCGCCATCACCGGCGGCGACGACATCACCGCCACCGGCATGGTCAAACGCCTGAAGGCGCTGGGTAAATCGGTGCCCCGGGACGTGTCGGTCGTCGGCTATTTCAATTCCATCTACGCCAAAATCTGCGAGCCTGCCCTGACCAGCGTCGACAACAACATCAACCTTATCGCCCAAGCCATCTGCAACACCCTCAACTGCGCCCTGACCAAAAGAACGGCGCCCAAGAAAACCTATGTCGAGCCGAGCCTGATCGTCCGCGACAGCGCGGCGCCGCCGAAGAAGGGATAGAATCCCAAGGGGTATGCCCAAGGCGTTCCATCGATTCCGATGGCAATCCGAAAAGATTATTGGTGCCGTTTTCCCTTGCCGCACAGCAAAGTTTTCCCTCTCCCGCCGGGGCGGGAGAGGGAAGGGTGGGGGCGGGGCGACTTGTTCCCAAAGCGTCGATTGGCTGGGCGGCGCCGAAAAACCGTCGCACACTGCGCCCGGCGGGGTCGGGTTGTTTTTCCTTATTGTACCGGCGTCGAATCCCAACGTGCGAATCTCCGGCCCGCGGGGTTATGGCGAAAAATGGCCGCGCGCCGTGGGGCCGCCTCCGGCGGCGGGCGATGTGGCGCAATGCCGAATTTCATTTCGCCGCCGCGATAACGCCTTCGTTCACCACCCGATCCAACAGCAGGATCATAATCACCGTGCGCGGCACATAGGTGCGCACGTCGGCGCGCTCGTTTTCCAGATCGTGCGCGGCGATGGTTTCCACGCCGAGGCCGTCGATGGTCGGAATGTAGCGCGACGTGAAATTGCTGATGGAAACGCCGCCGGTGGCCCATTCAACCACCTCCGCGCCGTACAGCTCTTTTGCGAGCTCCTTGTATATTTCAGCCAGCTTTCCGGCCTGGGGCGTCTTTTCCATGGCAGGCATGGTGTTGAACGGGCCCACCAGATTTACGGTCGTCCCCTTGACCGCGGGGGTTGCGGCGATCTTCCTGATCTCGGCATCGATATAATCCCGTTCCGCCGCCTTGAAGCCGCGGATGTCCAGCTTGGCGTAGGCATCCTTCGGGATCGCGTTCACCTTGGTGTTGGTCGTGCTGACAACGCCCACGTTTATGGTGACCGCCGGCAGGAATTGGCCGTGATCGATGATGCCGCGCTTTTCGAGCGCTTCCGGCGTGTAGTCTTTCGGGTCGCCCGGCAGCGGGCTGGCCAACCGCATGATGCGCGCAATCTGGTTGGCGAGCTCGACCGTGGCGCTGGCGCCGGATTGGGCGCTGTTGCCCGCGTGGCCGGTCAGCCCCTCCACCTTCAATTCGTAATTCACCACCCACTTGCGCTCGGTATTCATGCCCCAGGTGGTGGGCGAGGAATCGACCGACAGGGTGAGGTCGTGGCGCTTGGCGAGTTCGGCGAGGATCTCGTCCTCGGTCGCGGAGCCGGTCTCCTCCTCGGCGTCGAAATAGAAAGTCATCTCGGCGAAATTATTGAAGCCCAGCTGCTTCAAGGCCCGGGCGAACTGGACGAGCTGGGCGACGGACGCTTTGCTGTCGCCGGCGCCGGGGCCTTTGGTCAGGCCGGTTTTTTCGTCATGGGCGTAGGGTTGCTTGGCAAGATTGCCCACCGGCTGAACCGTGTCGGTGTGCCCGAGCAGAAGGACGCGGAGCGCGCCCTCGCCCTTGATGCCGGCGATAAGATGGGTGCCTTTCCCGTTCTGGCGGAATTCCACGCTATAGCCGAGCGCTTCGAATTGCTTTTTGACCCATTCGGCCATCGCCTTGCTTCCGTTCAAATCGCCGGTGGGGGATTCGATTTCGACAACGGTTTTGTGGTCCGCCTGGTAGGCGGGGAACGAGTCTTCGACAATTTTCCGCACTTTCGCGGCGTCCAGTTTGCCGGACGGATTGTCCGCCGCAAAAGTTGCAAAACTCATTCCGAACAGCATGGCGATCGCAACTGCCAACGTACGCATTTTCCGCTCCTGATTTCATTGTTGTTGATAAAAACACGGGCCCTGCCCGTGCGATTGCAAGTAATCCGGCCGTTCCGAAAAAATGGAAAAAGAGGGGAGCCCGTGGGCGATTGGCAAAGCTTATCACATGTACGATGCGGTTGCAACCGCCATATGCCTTCCGCCGCCCGGGGGACGGGGTGAACGCGTGAAAACGCTTTGCGATCAACAAGCCCGTCATTCCCTGCCATATCACGTCTCCCTCCCCGGTTCAAACGGCGCCGGCAAGTCGACGCTTTTGGAATTGGACATGCCCGTGCCTTTCCAAAGAAAAGGTCCGGAAGCCCCGACGGATCCTGCCCGGGGCCCGAAGGGTCGGGTGGGCTCCTCTCAAGGTTGTCATTTTCTAAACCTTGGAGTCATTCGGCCCTTCTCGCGGTTTTCTACCATTCAAACCGCCGAATGGCAGAAAACCGCTGTCAGACCCTCATGCCTCCAAGGTTAAGAAAATGATAACCTTGAGAGGTGCCCTGGGTTGGGGATCTCCGGTCAAGATAATCCCCGGGGTGCCTTGGGAGGCCTAACCACCCGCCGTTCCCCGCGACCACGTCAAATCGCACGCGCACGCCCGTTTGGGGAGCCTGGTCATTGCTTCCCCGGGCGCGACAAGGAGGCCTCACTACCCGCCCTACCCCCCGACCGCGTAAAACCGCACGCACGCGCCCTGTATTTTGACCCTTCGGACCCCAGACAACCGGGGCTTCCGTACGGGTACCGCAACCGCTTCGGCCGAAGCGCGAGGGAACAGACTTCATTCCCTCAACCACATCATCAAAATTAGCGGCGTACCCTCGCGGGCGATCCTGGAATTTTTTATTTTTTTTACCTTCGACAGGATTGCGGGGACATGTTGCGCAATTGGCGGTTCAATTGCGTTACGTGTCCCCGCAATCCGGGCAAACATTGCGGATTCAGCTTGAAATGCAAGGCTTTCCCGGAATTCGGGGACA
>JAVBRW010000358.1:0-6019 GCA_031547475.1 Planctomycetota bacterium | reverse complement strand
CAACGCGGCGACGATAATTCTTTTCATGATCATCTCCTCAAAAGTTCCCGTTTTCGACCCCTGGCATCCCAGCTACATGCACAACGAACCGCATAACCCGTACCGCAATCGCGCATTGTGAATTGCGGGTTGGGGAACGGCGTCAAGCCATTCCCTTCACCCTGTCCGCCACTTCCCTGGCGCCAAAACGAATGCTGGAAAAGACCGGCAGGCCCAACGCCTCGGAGAGATCCTTCTCGGCGTAAGCCCTGGATCCCTGCGCGAACAGCAGGACATCCACCCTGTCCTTGACCTTGCGGCCGGTTTCGATGAGTTTTTCCTTGAATTGGGCCTGGTTCAGGCCAAAGGCGCCGTCCGCCAGCGCATCGACCAGTTCGACCTTTTTGCCCAGGGCGTCGGCGCAATCCTGAACCAGCCGTTTGGTCGGTTCAAGTGTCGACTGGAGGGTGGCGAGCACGCCGATGCGCGAACCGGCCTGCACCGCCGCCTTGGCCATGGCCTCGTCAATCCGCACAAAGGCGATCCCCATTTCCTCATACAACGGCTTGGCCGCCTTGGCCGCCGCGCCCACGGAGGAGCAGGCGTTCAGAATGATGGTGGCGCCGTCCTTGACCGCCTTCTCGTAGAGATCGACCAGTTCCCGGGCGCAATGGGGGGTGGCGCCGCCGTTGTCCTTCGCTTCCTGAAGGATGGCGGGATTCTGGTAACTCACTACTTCAACAGGTATTCCGGCCAAATTCTTTTTGAGCTCCCCTTCGACGCCGGCTATCAACTCGGGTGTGGTGGCAGTATAGACAACCGCTATCTTCATAATAAGCTCTCCAAGAAAAGGCCAAAGAAAACCAAGCATAGGTTGTAGGATGTAGTATATTATACCTTTGATTCATGCTTTGTCAAATTCGAAGGCAAACAAAAATTTTGCTTGCAAGGGAATTATTTTTCCTCCCGTCCGTTCCGTCTATACCCATTCCAATTTGGTTTTCAGTATCTGAACCACGGTGGATACATGGGTTACGGTTTGATGGATACCGAAAACCACTTTGTTTTGGGTATAGAGGTTTCCTAAAAAAATAAAAAAATACTTGCGAATGCAAATTTCCACGTGTATAATAAAATTGTATCCAGGATTCACGATACATTTTCCCCTGTGCTCTACCGCATTATCACAGATATTTGCACATCACTGCATTATGGGTACGCGTGTTTTCAAGAGCAATACAACTTGTTGGCGCACGGCATATTGCCGTGTTTTTTAAATCGAAACCTAATTGGATCCACGATACATAATACAAACGAAAGGAAAAGGGCAATGAGCAACCGGATCGGGTTCAGGATTAACGAAGAGTTCGAACGTCCTTCCAGGGAATTGATCGAGCGCGTCGGCAAATACAGTTCGGCCGAGCTGTGCGACGGCATGATTGTCTATAACGCCATGGACTTCCACATCAAGCCGCTGTGCACAACCAAGAAAATCGTCGGCCCCGCCGTCACCCTGAAACTCCTCCTCGGCGACAGCCTCCTGGTCACCAAGGCGCTGTCCCTGGCCAAGCCCGGCGATGTCATCGTCATCGACGGCAGGGGAAGCGGCAACAACGCGCTGTGGGGCGATCACCGCAGCCTGGTCGCCAAAAAGCTCGGGCTGGCCGGCGTGGTCATGGACGGCGCTTTCCGCGACATCGACGAGAACGAGGAAATCGGCTTCCCCATCTACGCCCGCGCCGTCACCTGCGGCACCAGCACCAAGAACTCGAACGGCGAAGTCAACGTACCCATCGTCTGTGGCGGCGTCACCGTCCGCCCGGGCGACATCATAGTCGGCGACCGGAACGGCGTCTGCGTCGTCCCGCCCGAACACGCGGAGGAAATAATGGTCAACGCACAGGAGAAGGTGGACAAGATGGCCGCGCTCACCAAGGAGATCGAGCGCACCGGAAAGGTCATCCCGGACAACTTCGCCGCGCAGTTGAAGAAGATCGGATATTGACGGGATTTTCCAAAACGCAGGAGGAAACGAAATGGCCGCGAACAACGTAGCGACTGAAGAGGCGAGGGGAGACATGGCATCCGGGATCGAGGCGGCGGTGGAAAAGGCCGGCGTCACCCTCTACGGCATGCCGCTGTGGCTGATCGGCGGCGTCATCGCCCTGATTTTCCTGGTCACGTTCACCGGCCTCATGCCGGCCGACGACATGCTGGGGACGATCAGCATCATGCTGGCGCTTGGAATAGTGCTGTACGAAATAGGCGAGCGCATTCCCATCTGGAAGGATTACTTCGGCGGCGGCGCTCTCTTGGCGTTCCTCGGCGCCGCTTCGCTGGACTACTTCGGCGTTCTTCCGCAGAAATACGTCAAAGGCATCGCGTTCTTCTACGACGAATTCGGCTTCCAGACCGTATTCATTTCGCTCCTGATCGTGGCGGCCGTGCTCGGCGTCAACCGCAAGCAGTTGATCAAGGCGTTCGGCGGCTATATCCCGGCGATTTTCGGCGGCATTTTCTGCGCCGCCATTTTCGGCATCGCCGGCGGCGTGCTGCTGGGCATCGATTTCAGCGCCATCGTCAACCTCTACGTCCTGCCGGTCATGGGCGGCGGCAACGGCGCCGGCGCCATCCCGCTGAGCGAGATGTGGGCCTCCACCACCGGACAGAGCAAGGAAGCCTACTACTCGCAGGCCATCGCCATCCTGACCCTCGCCAACAATTTCGCCATCCTGGCGGCGGTCGGCCTGGACGCCCTGGGCAAGAAGTACCCGAACACGACCGGCAACGGCGAACTGCTGAAAAACGCCCACAAGTACGCGGACGAGGGCGGCAAAAAGGCGGCGGGCAAAATCGACACCTACGACATCGCCGGCGGCATTGTCCTGACCTGCGGGGTGTATGCGCTGTCCCGCCTGTTTTCCAAAACGCTCCTGCCGAACATCGGCCCGGTCAGCATGCATCTCTACGCCTACATGGTCATCTTCTCCGCCCTCATCAACGTATCGAACACCATTCCGGACAAGGTCAAGAAGGGCGCGGCCAAGGCGTCCGGCTTCCTGACCAAACCGCTCATGGGCATGTGCATGGTCGGCATCGGCATCGCCTTCACCGATTTGGGCGAGCTGGCGGGCGTGCTGAACGTCTCGACCCTCATCATCTGCGCGCTGGTCGTTCTCGGGGCCGTCATCGGCTCGGGGCTGGTCGGGCAGCTCTTTGGCTTCTATTTCGTCGAATCGGCCATGAGCGCCGGCCTGTGCATGGCCAACCGCGGCGGCAGCGGAGACCTGCAGGTGCTGGGCGCCGGCAAGCGCATGGAGCTGATGTCCTACGCCGCCATCTCGTCCCGCATCGGCGGCGCCATCATCCTGCTCATCGGCAGCATCGTGTTCAGCTTTTTCAAATAAAAACGGGACAGCCGCAGCATAGGATACCTTGTGAAAACGCCCTCCAACCGATTCCGCGCCGAGTTTTCCGAACCGCCTTCCTCCGGATCGTCCTTGCAAAAAGCCGGCAGGTCGGCACAATCGTATGCTTCCCCTGAACGAGCGGAGGCAAAACAGATGAATCGGTTGTCGGTCGAGCGCATGCGTCCCATCCGTGACGAAGTGTACCAGAGAATCCGCAAGGCGATCATCCGGGGCGTGTACAAGCCGGGCGATCGCCTGCAGGAGGAATGGCTGGCGGAGGAGCTCGGGACCAGCCGCACGCCGGTCCGGGAAGCGCTCCGCAAGCTCGAGGTCGAGCGTTTCGTCACCTATTATCCGCACAAGGGGACGGTGGTGTCGGAAGTGTCCCGCGACGAAATCGAGGAACTCTACCAGGTGCGGCAGCTTCTCGAAGTGTTCATCGCCCGCCGCGCCGCGAAAAACGCCGCCCCCGAGGATATCGCCCGTCTCCGCGCCGTTCTCGCGCAGGAGGAGCGGTGCGTCGAGGCGGACGATATTCTCGACGCGGTGGAGAATTTCAACAACGCGCTGTTCGAAATCTCCCGGGCGGACAGCCTGGTGGATTTGAACCGCCGCATCCGCGAATACCTGCAGCGGGTGACCACTTCGAACCATCTGAATCCGGTCCGCCGCAAGCAGGCGCACGGCGAGCACCTTCTCATCATCGAGGCCCTGGAGGCGCACGACGCCGATCTCGCCGAACAGCGCACCATCGAACACCTGAACCACTCGCCCCGCGGCGGGAAGGCGGAGTAGGCGCTTTCCGCGTCTGTAATGTGACCGCATCTTGAAAAAGCGTGTGTGGCCGCCCGCGAGCCGCCCCCTCACCCCAACCCTCTCCCCCTCTCGGGGGAGAGGGAGAGTTGGTGCCCGCGACGACAAGACAAGGACATTTGTCGTTTCTTTGCCGGTTGGCCAGTAAGCTCCCTCGCCCCCGTGAGGGGGAGAGGGTCGGGGTGAGGGGGCGGCTCGCGGGCGGCCACACACGCAAATTTTCAGTTTCCCGAAACACTCGCCTTGCCGAGAAACGCACAGTCTATCTTTTCCCAATTCCGCATTGATACCCGCAGTATACCTGTGAAAGGAGCATCCGCCATGCCCCAAAACATGGTCCAGAAAATTGTCAACGCCCATCTGGTAACGCCCGCCGCGCCCGCCGCCGGCGAGGAAATATATGTCAAAATCGATCAGACCCTCACCCACGACATCACCGCCGTCATGGCCTACCTCGCTTTCGAAGCGCTCGAACTGCCCCGGGTGAAAACGGAGCTGTCGGCCAGCTATCTCGATCACAATCTGCTCTACGTCGACAACAAGACGCCGGACGATCACATTTTCCTCCAGTCCATCGCCAAAAAATACGGCCTGTTCCTGTCCCGGCCCGGCAACGGCATCTGCCATTCCGTCCATTACGCCCGCTTCGGCGTTCCGGCGAAAACGCTCATGGGCACCGACAGCCACACCACCACCGCCGGCGCCATCGGCATGTTCGCCATCGGCGCCGGCGGCATGGACGTCGCCACCGCCATGGCGGGGCTGCCCATGCGGATACGCATGCCGGCGGTCATCCGGGTCAACCTGACCGGCCGCCTCCGCCCCGGCGTCAACGCCAAGGACGTCGTTCTCGAAATGCTCCGCCGCCACGGAATCAAGGGCGGCCTCGGGAAAGTGTTCGAATACGTCGGCGACGGCGTCAGGCATTTGTCCGTGCCCGAGCGCGGCACCATCGCCAACATGGGCGCCGAAATGGGCGCCACCACCTCCATTTTCCCGGCCGACGACGTGGTGCGCGAGTTCCTGAAAGCGCAGGGCAGGGAAAAGGATTTCGTCCCCCTGCTGCCGGACGCGGGTTGCGCCTACGACGGCGAGGCGGCGATCAACCTGGACGATCTGCGGCCGCTGGTCGCCTGCCCGCACCAGCCCAACAACATCAAGACGGTAGCGGAAGCGGAGAAAAAGCCGGTGCAGCAGGTGTATATCGGCAGTTGCACCAACGGCTCCTACTCGGACATCGCCAAGGCGGCGGCGGTCATGCGGGGGAAAACGGTGCACGAGGACGTCAGCCTGACGGTGTCCGTGAGCACGCGGCAGATTTTCCAGCAGCTTCACGACGACGGCATTGTCGCCGATCTGATCGCCAGCGGCGCGCGCATTACCGAATTCGCCTGCGGCGCCTGCACCGGCATCGGCCAGGCGCCCGCCACCAACGGCATTTCCGTCCGCACCTCGAACCGCAATTTCAAGGGGCGCGGCGGCACGGCGGACGCGTTCCTGTATCTCGTGAGCCCGGAGGTGGCCGCCGCCACCGCCGTCATGGGCCGCCTGGCCGAACCGGCCGAAGTGATGGGCGACGTCTCGGCCCTGTCCGGCATCGTCGAGCCGGCCGCCTATCCGATCAACGACAACCTGCTGATCGCGCCGCTGCCCGTCGCCGAGGCGGGCCGGGTCGGTATCATCCGCGGCCCCAACATCAAGCCGCTGCCGGTGAACAACGCGCCGGCGGGCGATTTGTCCGCCAAGGTGAGTTTGAAGGGCGGCGACAACATTTCCACCGACGACATCACGCCGGCCAACGCGCAGTTCTCGTCCAT
>JAVBRW010000157.1:0-3213 GCA_031547475.1 Planctomycetota bacterium | reverse complement strand
TCATGGAAATCATGCTGGACTCGGCCCTGGCGCAGGCCGGCGGCAAACCCCGCTGGCTGGGGAAAACCAGCGGTCCGGCCCTGGCGCTGGAGCTGTCGCGGCGGAAGGGCGGCAGGGGAAAATTGAAAAACACTTGAAAACTCTGAAGGAGACATGACATGAGCGCAAAACGCGGCAATGTGAGCAAGTATTTCGAGAAAGTGGACAAGCGCAAAAACCTGCCCAAGCAAATCAACGGCGAACCGGAGCCGTCCCAGGATGATGAAAACCCCATGATCCTTGTCGCCGACGTGGCCAAAATGTGCCGAATAAGCCGGGCCATGCTGTACAAGCTGCATGCCGCCGGCAAAATGCCCCGTGGCGTCAAACTCGGCAACCTCACCCGCTGGCGTCGGCAGGAAATCCTCGACTGGATCAAGGCCGGCTGCCCGCCCCGGGAAAAGTGGGAAGCCATGAACCGGAAAAAATGAATCGGTGACACATTTATTGATTGACAGGAAACGGTCATGGCGTAGGTCTTGACGCCATGAAGAACAAACCAACCAAACCCCGTGCCGCCAAGCCCCGCTCCGGGCGTCCTCCCCTCGGTGACGACGCGCACAATCTCACCCTCACCCTCCGGGTCAGCCGCAACGAACTCGAGGCATGGAAGGCGATGGCGGCGAAAAAAGGCATGACGGTACGGGACTACATTCTGAGTCCGCATCGCAAGGCGTTGCGGAAACTCATAGGAGACAAATCATGAGCATATTCAAAAAACGCCGCCCCAACACAGACGGCCAGATCGAGACATACGGCGGCTGGGTAATTGAATTTAACGATCACACCGGCCATGCTCGCCGCATCACCGGCTTCAAGGACAAGGCGGCCACGGTCGGTTTGGAGCGCCAATTGTTGCGCCTGGTCGCGCTCCGCATATCGGGGATAGGCCCCGATGCGGAACTGTCGCGCTTCCTCGATACATGCTCGGCGGGCATCCGCGACAAGCTGGCGGAATGGGGCGTCATCGAAGGCCAGCGGGCGGCGGCGGGTAAGCCCTTGACGGCGCACGTTGCAGACTGGAAAGCGGCTCTGGACGCCAAAAACACGACCAAGTATCATGCCAGGAATTTCGCTTCCAAAGCTAAAAAGCTATTCGATGGTTGTGGCTGGCGGCATTTCTCGGATATAAACCTGAAGGGTGCGCAGGCTTGGCTCGCCAAGGTGCGGGAGGGCGGAACCAGCCTGGCGACCTGCAACGTCTATATCCGAGCCGCTAAAGGGCTCTGCAACTGGATGCGGCGTGAACGCCGGGCCACGGACAATCCGCTGGAATACTGGTCCCTGTTCAACGAGCGGATGGATCGGCGGCTGGAGCGCCGCGCTTTTACCGTCGAGGAGTTTGGCCGATTGCTGGCGGCGACGGAAAAGAACGGCGAATTCCACGGCATGACCGGCGAGGAACGTTGCCTCCTGTACCGTCTTGCAGTCGAGACAGGTTTGCGCTGGTCGGAGCTGCATAGCCTTGATCGCTCCTCGTTCGACTTCGCGAACGAACACGCCACCGTTACCATCAAGGCCATGTACGCCAAGAATAGGAAAGACGACATTCTCCCCCTGCGTCCGGCCTTGGCTGCGGCGCTCAAGGAACGGCTGACTACGGCGGCGCCGACAGCCAAGCTGTTTCCCGGCATGTGGGCGGACAAGGGTGCAGATATGCTTCGCAAGGACCTGGCTGTCGCCGGCATAACCGAGGTCGACGAATACGGCCGCCGGGTCGACTTTCACGCCCTCCGCCATACCTTTGCCAGCCTGCTGAATGCGGCCGGTGTACCGTTGGTGACGGCACAACAGCTCATGCGGCACTCCGATCCCAAGTTGACGGCGAACATCTACACTCACACCATGATCGGCGGCAAGGCCGAGGCTCTGGCAAAATTGCCCGCCCTTACGGTTACCCAATCCTCCAGAACGATACCCGAATCCGAGGCGCAAACCCCTGGAATAACGGGGTGGGGCAGGCCCATGGGCAGTAAAATCGATATAATCAAACATGGATGCGCGAAGACTTTCGTGGACGCCAATGGACAAAATGAGGAGCAGGAAAAACAAAACGACCCTGCACCACAAGGGGCTTTCGTATCACCACGTAGCACCCTCATCGTCGGCAGTGCAGTGAAAACCCCTGAAAACTGGGGCAGGCCCATAGGCAGGAACGGTATGAATTCGGATGGATTTATAAGGACTTACGTGGACGCGCATGGACGGCAACGTTTCGGACTTACAGCGAAGGAGAAAAAATATAACCCCTTGCAAAGCAAGGGGTTTATGTCTGGAGCCAACTCCGGGATTCGAACCCGGGACCTGTGCTTTACGAAAGCACTGCTCTACCACTGAGCCAAGTTGGCGGCTATGCATTTTTGGAAGTATCGTAAACGTCCGAATCTCGGGGCAACCGCTACGGCGCCCCGCCTTTTCCGCGCCGATTATATGAGTGCGGATGCCGGCTGTCAACTTCCATCAGCGGCGCCTTCAGGATATTATGGCGGTTCGGGAAGAGTCGCAAACCGTTTGGAGACTCTCTTAAAAGCGGGAGACGCCATGATAACCATGACCGTATATGAATACGATCCGCAAGGCTACTACATCGGCAAGAACAGTTGTTACGGCGAGGCGATACCGAACAATTGCGCGACCGTCGTCCCGACGCTGCGGGAAGGCTTTATCCCCAGGTGGAACGGCAACGCCTGGGAACAGGTCGAGACCCATGTCGGCGAACAAGGATTTGTCGGCGGGCGCCCCGTGGTCATCGGCGAGCCCGGTCCGCTTCCGGACGGATGGAGCGCGGAGTTCGTGGACCCGCGTTCGCCCGCGGAGATTCGGCGGCAGGAAATCAGGGCGGAGCTGGGCCACATCGACTTCCGCAGCGTCAGACCCATGCGGGCACTGCTGGCCGGCGTGGCCGGCGACGACGACACCGCGCTGCTGGCCACCCTCGAAAGGCGGGCGGAAGAGCTTCGCAAGGAATTAAGCGTTTTGCATAATTATTGATACCGCTTGGCATTGGACGCATGGCGGAGCGTAAGCTTTTTTTGCCGGCGGCTTGGCGAAAAATGCGTAAGCGACAGAATGCGGCCAATGCTTAGCGGTATCAATAATTATGCAAAACGGTTTGGCCGCCTTGGAATCCCGGCGGTATCACCGACCCTACCCCCGCTTATGACATCCCTGGCT
>JAVBRW010000289.1:0-12029 GCA_031547475.1 Planctomycetota bacterium | reverse complement strand
GCATTTTGGTTCATCATTGTGCATTGTGAATTGTGAATTATCAAATCACTCTAGCAACCCGCTCCCATAATCTCCGGCGTCGCGCACCAAGCCGCGCGCCCGGTCCAGGAGCCGCCGTCCCTCCTCCTCGGCCACCATCAGGGGGGAGAAGAAGATGCGGTAGGTCTGCCGGCGCCAGCGGGGGAGCGAACGGTCGGCGCCGACGATGTGTTCGCGGCCGAATCCGGCGCCGCGCACATCCGCCGCCTGGTGCACGATCTCGCCCGAGCCCCGCAGGGACACGTAGCACATGACGTACAGGCAGAAAAGGAGGAACCGGGGCCGGAACAGGAACCATCCCCCCCGTGCTTCATCGGCCATGTCCGCCCTCCGCATTAGAGCTCGTCGTCAATGGCCGTCTCCTTGTCCACCCGTACCGCCTTGTAGTGCCGGTGCTGCCCGGGATAGACCCAGAACTTGGGCCGATCGGCGATGGTCATCATGAGCGGGGTGGTGACGTCCTTCTTGGTGAGGATCAGGTCGCCGGCCTTGAGGCGCAGGAGATCTCGCATCCTGATGTGGGTTTTGGCGATATAGATCACGGCCTGGAGCGGGGCGGACTTGACGCCCTCGTTCAGCTTGGCGTTTTCCAGGGCGGCGTCCGAGGTGCGGCGGGTTTGGAACCAGGTCTGGATGGTGGAGAAGTCCCCGATCTTCGGCTCGATGACCGGGAAGGGGATGCAGAGGTTCAGCATCCCGGAGGAGTCGCCCATGCGGATTTCGAAGCAGACCAGGATCACCACCTCGTTCGGCGGCACGATCTGCATGAGCATGGGGTTGGACTCGCGGCCGCTGACCATGAAGTCGATGTCCATGATCGGCTTCCAGCAGTCGCGGAGGAAGGTCAGGGTCTCGGTCGTGATATGGCTGATCAGGCGCCACTCGATGTCGGACATTTCCCGGTCCGGGATGTGCGGCTCGCCGTGGCCGCCGCCCAGGAGCTTGTCCAGGATGGGGAAGACGATGGAGGGGTTGATCTCCAGGACCATGGAGCCGTCCAGCGGCTCGCAGCGGAGGAGGTTGAAGCAGGTCGGGTTGGGCAGGCTCATCAGGAATTCCTGGTAGGTGAGCTGCTCGACCGAGGCCAGCTTCACCTCGACGATGGTCCTGAGATAGGCCGAAAGGCTGGCGCCGAGTTTTCTGGCCAGCACCTCGTGCATCATTTCGATGGAGCGGATCTGGTCGGTCGAGACGCGTTCCGGGCGCTTGAAGTCGTAGATCTGCACGTCCTCGGGCAATTCCGGTTCGCCCGCGGCCTGGGCCTTCAGGTCGGGCTGGCCGGCGATGTCCACGGTGCCGGAATCGACGGCGTTGAGGAGTGCGTCAACTTCGCTTTGCGACAGGACGTCGGGCATGACGTGCGTCTTCTCTTTCCAATGCGTTCCCGGACGAGGAACGCGTCATGATTACATAAAACGCTCAATCCGCCTTACCCGCCCGCGGCGGGCAGGAAATCGTTTGCGGCTCCCAGGCGCAGCACCTCCCGGACCGCCTCCTCGATCGCCTCGGGAACGCCGGCGTCGAGTTCGGCGATGCGGCGCCTGGCGAGCGCCTCCTGCCGGGTGAGTTCGAGGATGCGTTTTTGCGCCTCCTCGACCCGGGCCTCGCATTCCCTGGCCTTTTGCGCCTCGGGAAGGTAGCCGAGGAGGAATATGGCCACCGCTCCGCACAGGAGGAGCGTGGCCAGGGGCGCGGAATAGAACCAGGACGGCGCTTCGTCATCCATATTCGAATCCCCTCGCGGCCGCCATCCGGGCAGCCGCTCTCAAGATTAATTATCGGCCAATGCGGGTTCCGCCTTCAGGCAAAACGCCGGGAGCTATTATTAAATGCCCGGGCGCGGCGTTTCCTTTCAACCCGCGGCCGGTTTATGCCGAACCGGCGATTCCCCCCGGGGAATTCGCCGCAGGATTACGGGGACATGATGTTTAATTATGCGGCGGTTTGCATAATTAAATTTCGTGTCCCCGTAATCCGGCTCCCTGCCGAAAGCGTTTCGGCGAGGACACGGAATCCGGGGACACGAAACGTAATTGCCCGAACCGCCGGGCAATTACGAATCATGTCCCCGAATTCCTGCGCCTGGCGCTCCCGGGGAATTTGCCACGGGGACGGTTCCGTGGTATACTCTTATAAATTGACTGCGCGACTATCCCAAGGAGCTTGTCATGCCGTATCCCGAACGCTGTCTCCTGGTGCACGGGCACTTCTACCAGCCGCCGCGCGAAAACCCCTGGACCGGGCGCATCGACCCCCAGCCCTCGGCCGCGCCCTGGGACAACTGGAACCTCAGGATCGCCGACGAGTGCTACGTCCCCATGGCCAGGAGCCGGGTGCGGGACGCGA
Source organism: Planctomycetota bacterium (assembly GCA_031547475.1). GTDB lineage: Bacteria > Planctomycetota > SZUA-567 > SZUA-567 > SZUA-567 > JAJBSZ01. Next base: position 9,644 of record JAVBRW010000289.1, on the reverse strand, counting down.
AGGACAGGATCGTCGACCTTTACAACAACTACGCCCACACCTCCTTCAACTTCGGCCCGACCCTTCTCTCCTGGCTGGAGAACAACCAGCCGCGCCTCCTCCGGGATCTCAGGGACGCCGCCACTTTCAATCCCGCCTTCGCCATGGCCCAGGTCTACGCCCATCCCATGATGCCCCTGGCCGACGCCCGGGACCGCCACACCCAGATCCTCTGGGGGATCCGGGAGTTCCGCCACCGCTTCGGCTTCCACCCCGAGGGAATGTGGCTTCCCGAATGCGGCATCTGCCCCGAAACCATCCGCGCCCTGGTGGATCACCGCATCAAGTTCGTCCTCCTCTCCCCGCACCAGGCCTCCAGGGTCCGGCCCTTCGGGGAAAGGGAATGGCGCGACGCCTCCATGGGATCGGTGGACACCCGCCGCGCCTACCGCCTCTTCGAGACGGACGGCGCCGGCCGCACCCATTTCGACCGCTGCCTCGACGTCATCTTCTACACCCCCGGCCTCAACCTCAAGGTCAGCTTCGACCACCTCCTGAAGCGCCCGGACGACCTGGCGCGGGAGCTTGAACGCTGCTACAACCCGGATTCCGCCGAGGCGCAGCTGGTTTCCATCGTCACCGACGGCGAGATATACGGCCACCACGAAAAGGGGGGGGAGGAGGCCCTGTCCCGTCTCTTCCGGGACATCGCCCCGAAAATCGGCCTCAAGGTGGTCTCGGCCGGGGAATTCCTCCGCGATCACCCGCCGGCGTGGGAGGTCAAGCTCTGGAACGGCGAGGACAACCTGGGCTCGTCCTGGAGCTGCGAGCACGGGGTGGGCCGCTGGTACCGCGACTGCGGCTGCAAGCCGCCGACCCGGCCGGGCTGGAACCAGGCCTGGCGCGGCCCCCTCCGCGCCGCCCTCGACCGCATCCGGGACAGCGTCCGGCAAACCGCGCGGCGCGAACTCTCCGGCCTGCTCCGGGATGTGGACGAGGCGCGGGACGACTACATCGCGGTCGTCCTCGACTCCGGCCCGGAATCCCGCCTGGCCTTCATAAAACGCCACGCGTTCAGGGACCCGGATCCGGCCGAAGTCGAGAAGCTCTGGCGCATCCTCGAGGCGCTCCACAACGCCATGCTCATGTACACCTCGTGCGGCTGGTTCTTCGACGAACTGTCCGGCCTCGAGCCGGTGCAGAACATGCGCTATGCCCTCCGGGCCGCCGAACTGGCGCAGCCGTTCCATGACGAGGATCTCGTCCTCATGCTGGAGGGCGGACTGGCCAGGGCCCAATCGAACCTGGCCCACTATGCCGACTGCGCCCAGATATTCCGCGAGCTTGTCCTGCCGAGCAGGCATTCGAACCGCGAGCTGGCCGCCGCCATGGCGGTGTGTCTGGCCGCCGGTTTCCCGACCGACAACCTGGCATGGCGACTGGTGAGGCGGACGGAGACGGTGAACTATTCGGACAGCCAGGATCATCATGTGGCGTGGGGATCGTTTGTCTGCCACGACAAGCGGTACGACCGGTTCATCAAAACATCATGGCTGGCGAGGCTGAACGATTTCGACAACTCCGGGATTGTTTTCCACAACTACACGGAAGCCCAGGGCGATCCGGCCCGGGCCGAGGGGGATTGTCCGTTCGAGCCGGACGACGATTTCGCCTGGCTGATGGAGCTGAAGACCCAGACCGAAAAAATGAAACGCCACCAGATTCTCGAACACTTCGAGCAGTCCGGGATAGCCCATCACCGCTTGCCGGAAGCGGTGCGCGGCATGCTGTACCGGCGCTTTTCCGGCGACAAGGAGACGGAGCTCCTCGAGGAGGTGGCCCGTTTCGGCGCCAAGGCGGTGCCTTTCCTGTCCCGCGCGCGCCGGCACGGCGCCCGGGTGCCGGATCTCATCCTCAAGTCGGTGTCCGGCGCCTTCGAGCAGGAGATTGTCCTGGCCGTGTTCGCCGCCATCGCGGAAGCCGATTTCGGCGACGATGCGTTGGCCGCCATCGGGCGGTCGCGCGCCTCGGCCGGCGAACTCGGGCTTGCGCCGGAACTGTTTTTGCCGTCCCTGTCCATCCATCTCGCCGTTTTGGAAATGCTCCACTGGCTTACCATGCTGGCGGGCAGGGATTGGCTCGCCGGACAGGTTCCCTCCGTCCTGAACGATGGCGGCGAATGGCTGAAGCCGAGTTCGCCCGCGTGCCACGGGCTTGGTTATCCGGAAGAGGGCGGGCTGTCGCTGGCGATGGGAAAAGGGCTGGCGAAGATTCGGGAGGTGCTTCTGGAGGAACCGGATCAATGCCGCGCCGCGTTTTTCGGGGTGCCGCTTCTGGAATGCCTTGTTTTCGCCCGCCGTGCGGGCCTGGAATTCCGCGAGCGCGCGGGTCTGAGCATAGGTTACGGGGATTTCCTCGACAATGCGCTTTCGAAGCTGATAGCCGCCGATCCGACCGGCTTGATGTCCGGTGAAGCGGGCGATCGCGTGCGGCGCATCGGCGCGGAGTTGGGGTTTGCGGAAGAGGCGGTGGAGAAAAAGATTGTCGCGGCGATGAAGGCGGGTATGGCGTAATGGGGAAGTGCATTTTGGCTATCGCAACTTATGCGGATAATTCTTCGGATGTCGGCGGTTCAAATTGGTTATACCATTGTTCTAAAAACGAGGGGGGAATATAAAAGGCTTCGCCGCCGAGTCGGTTATTCCGCTTCTCTAAACGCGCCAACAATTCTTCTTTTGAAACATCCATAAAGAGCTTTTTCCATAGCGGCCAATTTTTTTGCATAAGTGGTTTTCCCACTGCAAGGTAATCCTACCATCAAATGCAGAGTGGCCATTATCCCCTCCCGCGGATTGCATTGTTCGCGCTTTGGGTTTGGGATTTGCGTTTCACGAAAACCGGAATGACTTGGGCATAATTGTCACTTCGGCGCCAGACTCTTGCTCATTCGCCATCCAGCGGAATCATCCCGCCCTTGGCCCCATCGTCCGGCAGTACATCAGACAGGGTTTTTTCGATATCGAGAAGGATTTTGACGCTTTTATCGATTTTGGCAAGACCGATGACTTCATCGTCGCCCTGGTTGCCGATTTTCGGGGCATCTTCGATTTGATTTTCCCAAATATCGATAACATCGCGCACCGTGTCGACGATAAGGCCGGCCCACGAAGAATGGAGCGACACCAGGATGATGCACGTCTCCGGCGTATAATCCACCTCGTACATCCCCAGCTTGAGCCGGGCGCTGATGATGGGCGCCACCTTCCCTCTGACCGTTGTCACGCCCTTGACATAATGCGGCGCCTGCGGCATGGGTGTGATGGGTTGCATGCCGAGTATGCCCTGGACCTTGAGCGCGTCGATGCCGTATTCCTCGTCACCAAGGGCGAATGTCAGGTATTTGCCTTCGCGTTTTTTGTTGGGAGTTGCGCTCATCGGGGGTCTCCATGATGAAACATGTTTTGCAAAACATAGGTTCCGAAAATGCCATGGAACCAGAGTTTTATCATTATACCCTCAATAGTATGGCTGGTGCAAGTCATTCTTTCCAGTATTGGAACGATATCCAGTTCCGCCACGCCGCTTCCACGCTTTCCAGCGGCTTGCCGAACGCTTTGGCCACGAATTTGCCGCCGGTCGGATCGAGGAACGGGCGAGCCCGGAAATCCTTGTAGACGATGGGAAGCAAGCCGAGTTCTTCCATATATTTGCAGAAATATCGGGTCTGCGCGTAATTGAGGCTTACCTTGACGCTGTTGAAGGTTTGCGGGGTCATGGCGAACAAGGTTTGAAGAGGCGTCAAATAGCCGCCTTCCAGCGCCGCCTTCAATTCCGGGAGGCGCCAATTGTCGTCGCCCCGCAGCACGTCGCCTTCTGCCCGGCAATGCTCGTACAGGCTGGCCATGCCTTCCGCCAACCAGATCGGGGCTTCGGGAAAATCGTCCGACATCAGTGCGTGGGTCAGTTCGTGCACCATGGTCCCGGGTCCGGTATCGTAATTGACGACAATGTATTTTTGCGAATGCCCGTAATGGCCGTACGGGGTGATCGGTTCCATGCCGAGAAAGCGCCGTATGCCGTGTTCGTAACTGGTGTAATCGCGGAAAATGAAAATGTTGACAGTCTTGGCCGGACTTTTCACATTGTCGAAATACACCCGGGACAGCGCGTTTCGACAGAAGTCGAGAACGCCGTCGACCAAATATTCGTACTCTCCCGGTCCAAGATCGCTTGCCACCAGGAACCTGTCCCGCTGTACGCAAAGGAAATCGTCTCCGGTCATGGACCGCAGATCGGCGAGATTTTTCGGAATAAGCGGCGGGCTGTGCGGGGCGGCCGGGGCCAAGCGCACCCGCAGCGCTCCGCCAGTGGAGCGCGAATATTCTTCGCCCGCCGGCGGGCCGGCGGCAAAGATGCCGGACGATGACCATAGCATCAGCATGGCCATCGCCAGGAACAGGGTGTTTTTCCACCGCATAGTCAAACTTCCTCCGGTTTTTTTAAATGACTGTTCACTGGTATTTGCCTGCCGACAGCCGGAACGTTTCAAAAAAAACGGGATTTACTGGAAAAAACCGGCCGATCGTCCTATAACGTGAGGATTGCGGGGACATGATGTTTAATTATCCGGCGGTATGGCAAATAAACATCATGTCCCCCGATTCCTCATGTTTTTGGCAAAATCGGAGATCGTCGGGCGTGGACATGACAACAAACGAAATCGTGGTGCGCCTGATCTATTCCGGCGTGCTGCTGATGGTGGGCTTGGCGATGGGATCGTTTCTCAATGTCGTCGCCTACCGGGTGCCGCTGGGGATGAGCCTTTTGTCGCCGCCCAGCACCTGCCCCTCGTGCGGCAAAGCCATAGCCGCGCGGGACAACATACCCCTGTTCGGCTGGCTGTTCCTCGGCGGCAAATGCCGCTGGTGCAAAAAGCCGATAGCGTGGCGCTATCCGCTGGTCGAATTGCTTGTCGGTCTTTTCTGGGCGGTGGAAGGCTGGCGGCTCGGCGGCATGGAACTGGGCTTTTACACCAATGTATTCACCGGGCTGGTCGAGCTGGCGTTCCTGTTCGCGCTCGGCGTCACCTTCCTGGTGGACTGGGATCATAAAATCATTCTGGACGAAATCAGCCTGGGCGGCCTGGGGGTCGCGCTGATCGCCTCGGCTCTGCTCCCGAACCTGCAATTCGCCCATATGCCGGACATTTTCGCCCAGTACCACGCGTTTCTCGATTATCTTCTCGGCGATGCGCCCGCCTGGTGGCGCGCCTTGGCCGCCGCCCTGACCGGGGGGGCGATGGGGCTGGGGTTTTCTCTACTCATCTATTTTGCCGGCAACCTGGCGTTCAAAAAGCAGATCGAAGAGGCGAAAAAGCACGATCCGGACATCGACTCCGCGCTGGGTTTGGGCGACGTCAAACTGATGGCGTTTTTCGGCGCGTTTTTGGGCTGGTGGTCGGTGCTGGTGATATTCATCATCGCTTCGCTCACCGGCGCGCTGGCCGGATCGGCGATGAAACTCGCCAGCGGCGACGCCGATGGCGCGGCCGGCTGGGCCGGAATCCGCAACCGCTGGCAAAGCGGCGATTCGGTCGTCCCGTTCGGGCCTTTTCTCGTGATTGGGGCGCTCGGAGCCTTTTTCTTCGATTGGGGATGGATGCTGGGCGGCTTGGCGGTTTGAATTGCCGGTTTGATCGGGCGAACGGGACGCGAAAAATTTTGCTTGATTTTTTGCCTGCTATGACATATAGTTTTAAGAACAAAACTTAACTAACGAGGATTGTTGGATGGACAAGGCTGGAACCATAACGGCGGCGCTTGAAGATTATCTGGAGGCAATCTTCAACCTATGCCGTTTCGACCGGGCGGCGCGTTCGCGCGATATCGCCGAGTCGCTGAATGTTCACAAGTCCACCGTCACCGCGGCGCTGAAATCGCTCGGAAGCATGCGGCTGATCAATTACGCCCCCTACGAAGCGGTCACCCTGACGCCGGAGGGGCGGCGGGTGGCGGAGGACGTGGTCAAGCGGCACGCGGCGCTCAAGGACTTTTTCGTCAATGTCCTGAAGGTCGACGCCGACATGGCCGAGACTGCCGCCTGCGGCATGGAGCACGCCATTCCCCGCGAAATCGTGGACAAGTTGGCGCGTTTTGCCCAATCCATGTACAACTGCCCGCGCCTCGAAGGAAAGACGGTTGATCGGGCGAAAATGGACAAGTCGTGTTCCGTGTGCGTCGACGCCGATGTGTCCGCTGCGCCCGCGCCCGCCGTTGCGGTCGCCGACGAGACGCTCACCTCCCTTGATCAAATCGTTCCCGGCCGCGCCGTCCGCATCGTGTCGGTGAAAGGCGGAGGCGATATAAAAAAAAGATTGACCGAAATGGGGCTGGTCAGGGGAACCATCGTCACGGTGGAACGCGTGGCCCCGATGGGCGATCCCATGGACGTCCGGGTTAAGGGCTACCATCTTTCGCTCCGGAGGGTCGAAGCGGCGCGGATCGTGGTTTCCTCGGAAGGCGGATGATTGACAAAATGGGTTTTTTGCATATAAAAGCGGATTTTGTAATACGTTTTAGGGGAGGCGTAGGCAAACCATGATCATGGCGAAAGGCATGGGCGGGGTGGCGGCCCAGCCCCTGGCGGTGGCGCCGGAGCGCGATAGCTATTGCATCGAACGGGTCAGCGGCCCCGAGCAGCGCCGCCTGTGCGAGCTTGGTCTGGTCGAGGGCGCGGAAATTTCCGTCCTCAACCGCGCCCGCCACGGCATGCTGGTGGTCAAGGTCGGCGGCTGCCGCCTCGCCCTGGCCCGGGGAATGGCCGATTACGTCTGGGTCAAATGAACGACGGCGCAATTTTTCTGCGGGGCGGGACCGTCGGGTGCCCGCCCCGATTTTTTTGCCGAGCAAGTTTTGACGGTAAAACAATTTCTCCGTTTGGAGCGGTCCATGAAGGAAATCGTCGTCGCCCTGGCGGGCAACCCCAACGCGGGCAAAACCACGGTGTTTAACGCGCTCACCGGGTCGCGGCAGCATGTCGGCAACTATCCCGGCGTGACGGTGGAAAAGAAGGAGGGGTTGGTCGACCGCCTTGGCATCCGGTTCCGCATCGTCGATTTGCCCGGCACCTAGTCCCTGTCCGCCGCCTCTCCCGAGGAGGTGGTGGCGCGGGACTTCCTCGTCAAGGAGCGGCCGGACGTGGTCATCCAGGTGGTGGATGCGTCCAACCTGGAACGGAACTTTTTCCTGCTCACCCAGTTGATGGAGCTTGGCGTCAAGCTGGTCATCGCCCTCAACATGACGGATGTGGCGAAAAACCGGGGCCTCGAATTCGACCTGGCCAAACTGGAGCAAAACCTCCGCGCTCCCATCGTCCCCACCGTCGGCAACAAGCGCCGCGGCATCGACGCCCTGCTGGCGGCGGTGGCCGAAGTCGCTGCCGCGCCGACCCCCGAATACCAGGAAATCCAGTACCCGAAGGATTTGTCCCGCGCGGTGGATGAGATAGACTGCCTGCTGTCCGGCCGCGATCGCGAATACGCCGACCGCTATCCGCCGCGTTGGCTGGCGGCGCGGCTGTTCGAAAACGATCCCGACATCGCCGGCCATATCGCCGATCCCGCAATAATGAAGCGGGTCGGAGAGTTGCGCGCCGCCTTCGAGCGCGACAACGACGATCCGCCCGAAATCCGCGCCGCCGAGGCGAAATACGGCTGGATCGCCGGCCTGTCGGCCGAGGCGGTGCGGCTCACGCCGCAGGCGCGGAGCGATATGTCGGACAAGGTGGACAAGGTGATTCTTCACCGCGTGCTCGGCTTGCCGATTTTCCTCGGGCTCATGTATTTGATGTTCCATCTCGTGTTCACCCTGGCCGAGCCGCCGATGGAGTGGATAGAAACGCTGTTCGGCCATCTCGGCCAATGGGTCAGGGAGCTGTGGCCGCGTTCGGCCGACAGCCCGCTCCGCGATTTGCTGGCCGACGGCATATTGTCCGGCGTCGGCGGCGTTCTGGTGTTTTTGCCGAACATAGTTCTTTTGTTCCTGGTCATCGCGTTTCTCGAAGGCACCGGCTATATGGCGCGGGCGGCGTTCATCATGGATCACCTGATGCAGAAAATCGGCCTGCACGGGAAAAGTTTCATCCCCATGCTGCTCGGTTTCGGCTGCACCGTTCCCGCCATCATGGGCTGCCGGACGCTCGAGAACCGCCGCGACCGCCTGACCACCATCCTTGTCCTGCCGTTCATGAGTTGCGGCGCCCGGCTGCCGATATACGCCCTGATCATCCCGGCCTTTTTCCCCGAGTATCTGCAGGCGTGGATGCTGTGGCTGATTTACATAGTCGGCATCGTTTTCGCCATTGTCGGCGCCAAGCTTCTCCGTTCCACCGTATTCAAAGGGGACAGCCAGGCGTTTGTCATGGAACTGCCGCCCTACCGCATGCCGACCGCGCGATCGGTCCTGGTCCTGATGTGGGAGCGCGCGTGGGAATATTGCAAAAAGGCGGGGACCATCATTCTCGGCGCCAGCATTCTTCTATGGGCCATGACCGCCTACCCGAAAAAAGAGGTGTTCAACCGCGACTACGACGCCGAGCGCGAAACCGCCTACCGGGACATGGCGGCACGGACGGGCGAGATCGGCGCGCCGCTCGGATTGGGCGGCAAGGGCGGCCTGTTGGCTTCCTGGGCCGACGCCTACCATGAATGCGAAAACGCCACCGATCGTTATTGGGAAAACGAGACAGGCTACCAGACCGCCGTCGGCATATACCGGGAAAAAATCGACACCCTGGAAAAGCTGCCGGGCGGCGACAAGCTGCGCGTTTTCATCGCCGCGTTCGAGGGCTATGGGGAAATCGCCTCCCGCTTCGCCGCCGCGACGGAGGGCGAGGAGAAGGAGTCCGAAGCGTACCAGAACGCGGCGGTTGTCCGGGATCGCGCGCTCGCCGTTCTGCAAAGGGATGCGGGCATCGACCAGCCGACGCTGTTCGCCGCCATGGAGTTCCGCGACGGCGCGCTGAACGGGTATCGCGGGCGGCTTGGCGGAATCGCCCATGCCGAAAACGGCGAACAGCTTGCCTATTCGGTGTCGGGGAGGGTGGGCAGGTTTTTGGAGCCGGTGCTGAAGCCGGTCGGTTTCGACTGGCGCATCGGCACCGCCATCATCGGATCGTTCGCGGCGAAGGAGGTGTTTGTCGCGCAGTTGGGCATTGTCTATTCGGTCGGTTCCGGCGATGAGAACGCCGATACGCTGCGGGAAAAATTGCGGGAAAACTACACGCCTTTGCAGGCGTTTTGCATGATGCTGTACTGCCTGTTGTCGGTGCCGTGCGTCGCCACCATCGCGGTCACCCGTCGCGAGGCCGGCGGCTGGCACTACGCCCTCGGGATGGTCGCCGCCTACACGCTGGCGGCGTACCTGACGACGCTTGTCGTGTTCCAGGCGGGCAGCCTCTTGGGCATCGGCATGTGAAGGTTTGGAGGAAAGGGCGAAATATGGAAACCGTCATCACGGTACTGATAGTGGTGGCCGCCGGATTCTGGTGTGTCCGCTGGCTGCGCGGGAGCGCGAAGGGTCAGGGCGGTTGCGGCTGCGGCAAGTGCGCGAAAAACTGCGCGCAGCCGAGCAAGTTCTGCATGAAGGTGGACAAGGATTGAAGCGGCA
>JAVBRW010000414.1:0-7402 GCA_031547475.1 Planctomycetota bacterium | reverse complement strand
CCTCTCCCCCTCTCGGGGGCGAGGGAGAGTTGATGGCCGCCACGACAAATTGGGCACGCTTGTTTTTTCGTTGCCGTACGCTCAGTACGCTCCCTCGCCCCCGAGAGGGGGAGAGGGTTGGGGAGAGGGGGCGGCTCGCGGGCGGTCACATACGATTATTCAAAATGGCGGGAAAGACGGAAATATGCCGCAGGACGATTTGATAGCCAGGCGTTACGCGCGGGGACTGGCCGAACTGGCCGGGGAGCGGAACGACGTGGACCAAGTCCGCGCCGACGTGAAGTTCGTGTCCGATCTCCTCGACCCGATGGCCGGCGAACGCCATTCGCCCGAGCTTCTGGATTTCCTGATTTCGCCCGTGGTGACGCCGGAAAACAAGCTGGCCGCCGCCAAGCGCATCATGGAACAGTCGGGGGTATGCGAACCGGTCGCCAATCTGCTCGGCGTCCTGGTCGAGCGCGGGCGGGTCGAGCTTATGCCGAATGTGGCGCGCGCGTTCGCCGACCTGGCCGGAAGCATGACCGGGGAATACACCGCCCTGGTCCAGACCGCCCGGCCGTTGTCCGAGGAACAAAGCCGGCGCCTGTCCGACGCGCTGTCCGCCGCGTTCGGGGGCGTGGTCAGGCTCCACCAGCAGATTGAGCCGGGGTTGCTGGCCGGCGCCCGGGTTACGGTCGGGGACAAGACGTTCGACGGTTCCGTCCTCGGCCGGCTCGACGGCTTGCGGCAGCAACTGACGGCGACGGGATGGAACGCGGTGACGGTTGATCAACCAGAGGTTTCCTGAAGGAAGAGGCGAAAGGGCGACTATGCAGAACAAGATAAATCCCGAGGAAATCTCCTCCCTCATCAGGCGCGAAATCGCCGCGTTCGGCCGGTCGGTCCAGGCCACCGACACCGGCGAAGTGCTGCAGAACGGCGACGGCATTGCCCGCGTCCACGGCCTTGACGACGCCCAGGCGGGCGAACTGCTCGAATTCCCGGGCGGCGTCACCGGCATCGCCCTGAACCTCGAGGAGGACAACATCGGGTGCGTGCTGCTGGGGGACGGTTCGGCCATCCGCGAAGGCGATCCGGTCAAGCGCACCGGCCGCATTTCGCAGGTTCCGGTCGGTCCCGGCCTTCTCGGCCGCGTCATCGATCCGCTGGGCGTTCCGCAGGACGGCCTCGGCCCCATCGAGGTGGCGGAGGAGAGGCTGATCGAGCGCATCGCTCCCGGCATTGTCAAACGCCAGCCGGTCGCCGAACCGTTGCAGACCGGGCTCAAGGCGGTCGATTCCATCACGCCGATCGGGCGGGGACAGCGCGAACTCATCATCGGCGATCGCCAGACCGGCAAAACCGCTCTCGCCATCGACGCCATTCTCAATCAAAATCGCGGCTGGGACGGCGATCCGGACAACCTGGACGTCATCTGCATCTATGTGGCTATCGGGCAGAAACGCTCCACCGTGTCCCGGATTATCGAAACCTTGCGGCGCGAAAAAGCCCTCGCCTACACCATCATCGTCGCCGCCACCGCCTCCGATCCGTCGCCGCAGCAATACCTCGCACCCTACACGGGCGTGAGCATAGGCGAATATTTCATGGATCAGGGGAAGCACGTGCTGGTCGTCTACGACGATTTGTCCAAGCACGCCTGGGCCTACCGCGAAATGTCCCTGCTTCTGCGCCGCCCGCCCGGGCGCGAAGCGTATCCCGGCGACGTGTTCTACCTGCATTCGCGGCTCCTGGAGCGCGCGGTCAAGCTGGCCGAGGAATACGTGGTCGTTCCCGCCACCGCGCCGGACGAGGTCGATCGCGCCTCGGTGAAGGACAAGAAAGTCTATTTCGGCGTGCCGGGCAAATGGGCTGCCGACAAGGAAGTGAAACAGAAGCCGAACAGCAAGAGGGCGAAGGTCAAGGGAACGGGCGGATCGATCACCGCGCTCCCGATCATCGAAACGCAGGCCGGCGACGTGTCCGCCTATATTCCGACGAACGTCATTTCGATCACCGACGGCCAGATATTCCTCGAGTCCGATTTGTTCTATTCCGGCGTCAGGCCGGCGGTGAACGTGGGCATATCCGTGTCCCGCGTCGGCGGCGCCGCCCAGACCAAGGCGATGAAAAAAGTGTCGGGCTCGCTCAAACTCGATCTGGCGCAGTACCGGGAGCTTGCCGCTTTCGCCCAGTTCGGTTCCGACCTGGACGCGGTGACCAAGAAACAGCTCGCGCGGGGCGAACGCCTGGTCGAGTTGATGAAACAGGAACAATACTCTCCCATGACGGTGGCGGAACAGGTGACGTCCATCTATGCCGGCACCAAGGGCTATCTGGACAACATCAAGACCGAGGCGGTGGTGCGGTTCGAGAAAGCGCTTCTCGAACATCTCCGCGCCAACCGGAAGGACGTGCTTGATAGCATCCAGTCGTCCGGCGATATCGACGCCGATTCGGACAAGCAGCTCGGCGCCGCCATCCAGGAGTTCGTCGACGGCTACACCGACGCCGACAAGGTGACCGCCGGCCGCCCGAAACCGGCCAGCACCAACGAAACGGCCGTGGTGAGGCCGCCGAAGTCGTGAAGGAAGGCGCATGCAGACGCAGGATATAAAACGACGCATCCGCTCGGTGAAAAGCACCCAGCAAATCACCCGCGCCATGAAATTCGTGGCGGCGGCCAAGCTGCGGCGCGCCCAGGACGCCATGCTGGCCATGCGCCCCTACGCCGACGCCATCGACGGCCTGATCAAGCATGTGGCCGAGGATTTGACCGGCGACGAGCACCCGCTGTTCCGGCCGCATCCCGAAGTCAAGCGGGTGGCATATGTGGTGATTGCCGGGGATCGCGGATTGTGCGGCGGGTTCTACACCAGCATTCTCCGCGCCGTGGTCGAGCGCGCCCGCGCCCGCAAGGGCGAGGACGTGGTCTTTTTCGCCATCGGCAAGCGGACCATCGCCTATTTGCGGCACACCGAGTTCAAGATTATCCGGAATTACTACGACGTGTTCGAGAAACTGTCGTACATCATGGCCGGCGACATCTGCGAAATGCTGGTCCAGATGTTCAACGCCGAGGATTCGAGCCGCATCGACGAAGCGTACGTGGTGTACAACGAATTCGCCTCCATGCTGACCCAGCGGCCGGTGAGCCGCAAGCTGCTTCCCATCGACGTCCGGGACATCAAGGAAAAGAAGCGGGAGATTGAAGGCGCGGGCGAGCCCGAGCCGGGCGCCGTCATCGAGGAGATTGTGCTGGACGAGGCGCCGGACGACATATTCGACATCAGCGAGGCCGAAGAGGAATTGATGGAGCAGCAGGGCGAAATAGAGGCGCAGGAGGTCAAGGCGCCGATCCGCCCGATTTACGAATTGCTGCCGACTCCGGGGGCGGCGCTGGAAAAGCTGATGTCCCGTCGCATGGCAACCGAGATCTACCGCGGCATGCTGGAAAGCTACGCCGCCGAGCTTGCCGCCCGCATGACGGCCATGGACAACGCCACCAACAACGCGGAGGAAATGGTGTCGACCCTGACCCTTGACCTGAACCGCGCCCGCCAGACCGGCATCACGATGGAGCTGTTGGACATCATCGGTGGGGCGGGGGCGCAGGGATGAGCGGGGAGGAAGCGGTTAAACCGGTCTCCCTGTACCGGCGTCTCGGTTGCTGTTTACTGGATGTGACGCTGGCCGAATGCGCTGTCCGTCTTTTTGTTTCGGTGGACAGGATTTTCCATAAGGGCCGCTATTTCGGTTCCGAGATTTTCGGTTCGACGTATATCAACATGGCGGTGGTCGGGCTGTTGTTCCTTTTTGTCACGGTAACACTGGCCAAGTTTGGCCAAACGCCGGGAAAAATGTGCGGCTACCTCAAAGTGGTCAAGCTGGACGGTTCCGGCATTACGTTTTTCCAGGCGGCGGTGAGAGCGTTTTTCTGTTTTGGCGTTGTCATTCTGCCGTACTGGGCTTTTGTTACGGCGAAGGAACCGCTTAATTTCGTGCTGGCCATTCCGTACGGCTATTTCGCGGTGAACTGTTTGTTCGCGATTTCCGACAAGGAGCGGCGCCGCGCCCTGCACGATATGGTGGCCGGCACCAAAGTTATCTCGCTGGTCAAGAACGCCTGACGTTTTGGAGAAAGTCATGATCCAGGCAGACAAGAAATACGGCAAGTTGAAACAGGTTTCCGGCCCGGTGGTGGACGTCGAGTTCGATGTCGGCGCGTTGCCCGAAATCAACCACGCCCTCAAGGTGGAGCAGGAAAATCCGCCCATCAACCTGGTGCTGGAAGTCGCGCAGCACATTGGCGAGCGCACGGTCCGCTGCGTCGCCATGTCGACGACCGACGGCTTGGTGCGCAACATGCCGGTCCGCGACACCGGGCAACCGATCATGGCGCCGGTCGGCTCCGAAGTCCTCGGCCGCATCCTGAACGTTACCGGCGACGCCATCGACGACAACGGCCCGCTGGACGCGAAAAAATTCTATCCCATCCACCGCGCCGCCCCGACCTTCGACGAACAGGAAAACGCCACCGAACTGCTGGGCACCGGCATCAAGGTCGTCGACCTTCTCCAGCCCATTCCGAAGGGCGGCAAGGTCGGTCTGTTCGGCGGCGCCGGCGTCGGCAAGACAGTCATCATGAAAGAGCTGATCCGCTCCATCGCCACCGAGCACGGCGGCCGTTCGGTCGTGGCCGGCGTCGGCGAGCGCACCCGCGAAGGCAACGACTTGTGGATCGAAATGATGGAGGCGGACGTCATGAGCAAAACCGCCCTCGTCTACGGCCAGATGAACGAGCCGCCTGGAGCGCGCCTCCGCGTCTCCTTGACCGCCATGTCCATCGCCGAGTATTTCCGGGACGAGGAAGGCATGGACGTCCTCATCTTCATCGACAACATTTTCCGCTTCGTGCAGGCGGGTTCGGAAGTTTCGGCCCTTCTCGGCCGCATGCCTTCGGCCGTCGGCTACCAGCCGACCCTGGCGACGGAAATGGGCTCCCTCCAGGAGCGCATCACATCGACGAAAAAGGGATCCATCACCTCCATCCAGGCGGTGTACGTGCCGGCCGACGACTATACCGACCCGGCGCCCGCCACCTGTTTCGCCCACCTGGACGCCATCACCGCGCTGTCGCGGCAGATCGCGAGCCTGGGCATTTATCCGGCCGTCGATCCGCTCGGCTCTTCCTCGACAATACTCGAACCCCGGATCGTCGGCGAGCGGCACTACCGCGTCGCCACCGAGGTCAAGCAGGTGCTGCAGAAATACAAGGATCTCCAGGACATCATCGCCATTCTCGGCATGGACGAATTGTCGGAGGAGGACAAGCTGACGGTGGCGAAGGCCAGGAAAATCCAGCGCTTCTTCTCCCAGCCGTTTTTCGTGGCTGAGCAGTTCACCGGCATGGCGGGCCGCTATGTGCCGATTGCCGAGACGGTGGAAGGCTTCGACCAAATCCTGAAGGGCGCGGCCGACACCATGCCCGAGCAGGCGTTCATGTATGTCGGCAACTTCGGCGAAGCGGTGGACAAGGCCAAGCAGCTCGACGCCGCCGCGGCGAAATAGGACGGGGAATGCCATGGCCCTACAGTCAGGCACAAGAAAGATGGCCCGGGGCGATTTGCGCTGCCGCGTTCTGACGCCGCACAAGCTGGTGTTCGACGAGTTTGTCGAATCGGTCGAACTGGTCACCCAGGCCGGCACGCTGGAGGTGTTTCCCCGCTTCGAGCCGACCATCGCTCCGCTGATGGTGGGGATGATGAAGGCGAAGGGGAACGACGGATCGGTCGCGACCCTGGCCGTCCACGGCGGGTACATGGACATGAACGGGCACGTCCTCGTCATCCTTGCCGACTCGGCCGAGGTCGGGGACGAAATCGATGTGGAACGGGCCAGGCGATCGCTCGAGCGCGCGCGGGCCATGCTGGCTGCGGTGACGACGGAAGACGCCTCCAAGGTGAAGATAGATATCGACCGGGCGAAATTGGCCATGGTCAGGGCCATGACCCGGCTGGAAGTCGCGGGCGAGCCGGTGCCGCCCGGCGGGGGAGCGGTTGCATGAGGGAAAGAGGCGCGATTGTTTTGTTGTCGGGCGGGCTCGATTCCTCCACGATTCTGGCGGTGGCGAGATCCGAGGGCTATGCCTGCCACTGCCTTTCCTTCGATTACGGACAGAAAAACCGCCTGGAGCTGGAAGCGGCCAAACGGCTGGCGGAAAGCCAGGGCGCATCCCACCGGATTATCCGCATCGACGCGTCCGCCTTCGGCGACTCGGCCATGACGTCCGAACGGGTCGAAGTGCCGAAAAACGCCGACGCGGCGGGCATTCCTCCCACCTATGGTCCCGCCCGCAACACCATATTCCTGTCCTACGCGCTGGCGCTGGCGGAAGTGCTGGACGCGGAGGCGATTTTCATCGGCGTCAATTCGGTCGACTATTCCGGCTACCCGGATTGCCGGCCCGAATTCATCGCCGCGTTCCAGCGCCTGGCCGCCGTCGCCACCCGCGCCGGCGTCGAGGGCAAGCCCATCCACATCCGCGCGCCTCTCCAGAATCTCGACAAGGCCGGCATTATCAAATGGGGCGCCAGCCTCGGCGTCGACTACGGCCAAACCCTCACCTGCTACGATCCGGTCGACGGCCTCGCCTGCGGCCAGTGCGATTCCTGCCGCCTGCGGCGGGAAGGGTTCGCGAAGGCGGGGATCGCGGATCCGACACGGTACAAGTAATTTAAGATTGTAGATTGCAGATTTAAGATTTATCATTGCCCCGCGCGTTTGTGGTGATATAAATCTTAAATCTACAATCTTGAATCTTAAATTGGAGTTTGCATGTCTCACGGCCAGACCAGGATGTTTATCAAACAATTGTTGACCAAGCCGGGCAGCACCGGCGCGCTGGTGCCGAGTTCGGGCGAATTGGCCAAACGCATGGTCGAGTTCGCCGCTCCGGCCCAGGGCGCGGTCATTGTCGAATTCGGGCCGGGAACGGGCGTGTTCACCCAGCGCATTCTCGAAACGTTGCGGCCGGAACAGCGCTTTTTCGCCATCGAGATAAACGAGGATTTCGCCAAGACGCTCCGCCAGCGCTTTCCCGCCATGCACCTGTACGAGGGCTGCGCGTCCGATGTCAGGACGTTCTGCGAAAAAGAGGGCGTCGATCGCGTCGACTGCGTCATTTCCGGCCTGCCGTGGGCGATTTTCCCCGACGCGTTGCAGAACAAGATCCTCGACGGCATGATGGACGTCATGCCCAAGGGCGGCACCTTCGTCACCTTCGCCTATCTCCAGGGCCTGATCATGCCGGCCGGCCGCAATTTCAAGCAAAACCTCAAGCGGCGCTTCGCCAAGGTCGAGGCGAGCGGCGTGGTTTGGAAAAACATCCCGCCCGCCATCATCTACCGCTGCCGCAAATAAC
>JAVBRW010000029.1:0-10812 GCA_031547475.1 Planctomycetota bacterium | reverse complement strand
GGTGTAGCCTTTTTCGATATGGCAGTTGCCGATGCCGCGGGGCAGGATAAGGGCGAGCTTGCCGCTGTCCGATTTTTTGTCTTTCAACAAAGCCGCTCGAAGCGCGCCGCCGCGAAGCAGAGCGGGCCAGTCGAGCCGGCCAGCGCCGAGCTGTTCGATGCGGACGGGAAGATCGAGCGCGGCGACCAAGTCCCGTATATCGCCTGCCTCTTCTCGCGACAACATGCTTTTCGACGCGGCGAAATCGGCGGCAAACACTGTCCCGACCGCCACCGCCTCGCCGTGAACCACGCTTCCGTCATAGCCGGCCAATGCCTCCAATGCGTGGCCGAAGGTGTGGCCGAGGTTCAGGAGCGCGCGTTTGCCTTGTTCCGTTTCGTCCTCCGCCACCACCTGCGCCTTGAACCGGCAGCAGTGGGCGACAACCTCGAGTATGGACGCGTGATCGCGGGCGAGAAGCGGTCCGGCCGAACCGCGCAGGCGGAAGAAGAATTCGCGCCCGTCCAGCACCGCCGTTTTGGCGATCTCGGCCAGGCCGGCGAGGAATTCCCGTTTCGGCAAGCTGTCGAGGACGGCGGGATCGATCAGCACCAGATCGGGCTGATGGAAAGTGCCGACCAGGTTTTTGCCGCCCGGAACGTTTATCCCGTTCTTGCCGCCGACCGAACTGTCGACCTGGGCCAGCAGGCTGGTCGGGATCATGACCAGGCGGACGCCCCGGTACAGGCACGATGCGGCGAAACCGGCCAAATCCCCGGTCACGCCGCCGCCGATGGCGACGACGACCGATTTTCTATCCAGGCCCATGCCGACAGCCCGGGTCAGGATGGATTGGAGCTGTTCGAACGATTTGTTGCTTTCGCCCGGTTCGACCCACAAATAGCGCCAGAGTCCTTCGCTCGTACCCGAAGGGGGAAGCCCCATCGGGCGGGCAAGGTTGGCGTCTGCCAACACGAGGCGGCTGGAGGGGCCGGCGTGTTTTTCCACCGCGCCGCGCCAGTCGCGGCACAGGCCGGGTTCGAGCACGATATCGTAGGCATGGTTGCGGCGCGCCATGTCGATGTGGATTTTTTGCATGATACCCTCCGTCGAATCAATGTCCGGGTTGACTGGAACCCGGGAGTATACTATTAATTACCTGATTTGGCGACAAGTATCCAGGCGTGACGACAAGGACGATATATGCTTTCCAACACATTCGGCCGGCTGTTCACCTTCACCTCGTTCGGCGAAAGCCACGGTCCGGCGGTGGGCTGCGTCGTCGACGGCTGCCCCGCCGGCATTCCCCTCGAAGAAGAGGATATCCAGCCCTGGCTGGACAGGCGCCGCCCCGGGCAAAGCAAATACGTGAGCCAGCGCCGCGAAGCCGACCAGGTCGCCATCCTGTCCGGCACGTTCGAAAATCTCACCACCGGACATCCCATCATGCTCCTGGTCCACAACCAGGACAAAAGGCCGGCCGACTACGAGAAGTTCAGGGATATTTTCCGCCCCGGCCACGCCGATGCGGTGTACCAGCACAAGTACGGCATTCGCGATCCGCGCGGCGGCGGGCGCTCCTCGGCCAGGGAAACGGTCGCGCGGGTGGCGGCCGGCGCGGTGGCGCGGCGGGTGCTGGCCCATTTCCCCGAAACGCGCAGGCTGGAAATCAAGGCCGGCCTGATCGCGCTCGGCGGAGTGAAAGCCTCGGCCGCGCGTTGGGACGACGCCGAGATCGACGACAACCCGTTTTTCTGCCCCGACGCGGAAGCGGTTCCCGCCTTCGCGGCGGCCATCGAGGATGCGGCGGCGAAAAAGGATTCGCTGGGCGGCATTGTCGAAATCCGGGCGCGGAACGTTCCGGCCGGTTTCGGCGAGCCGGTGTACGACAGGCTCGACGGCCGCATCGGCTACGCCTGCCTCGGCCTGAACGCGGTCAAGG
The DNA here is from genome assembly GCA_031547475.1 of Planctomycetota bacterium. Taxonomy (GTDB): domain Bacteria; phylum Planctomycetota; class SZUA-567; order SZUA-567; family SZUA-567; genus JAJBSZ01. Next base: position 8,891 of record JAVBRW010000029.1, on the reverse strand, counting down.
GCGTGGAGATCGGCGACGGATTCGCCGCCGCCGCCATGACCGGTTCGCAAAACAACGACGCCATGCGCCATCCCGAATCCGGCCGCCTCGGCGACGCGTTCGTCACCAACCACGCCGGCGGCATTCTCGGCGGCATTTCCACCGGCGCCGAGCTGGTGGTGCGCTGCGCCTTGAAACCCACTCCGTCCATCGGCCAGCCGCAGGAGACGATCGACTGCCTGATGGAGGACGTCATGGTCGAGCTGGGCGGGCGGCACGATCCGGCCCTGTGCATCCGCGCCGTTCCGGTGCTGGAAGCGACGCTGGCGGCGGTGCTGGCGGATTTCTGCCTGCTCGATCGCGCATGGCGGCGGTGAATTTGTTATTTACGGCTTTAACCGGGATTTCGAAAATTTGAATTCAACAAAGGAGCAATAAGGAAAACACCACAACACCGTCATCCCGGCGGTATAAACATTCAACCGGGTCAAGAACGCATTAAAGCCGGGACCCAAGTTGTTGTCGCTCGCTACAAAGCGCTTTTCTCCGTCGTATCGCAATGGATCGGGTTACAGCAAAGGCTTCACAACTTGGGTCCCGGCTTTAAATCGTTCGGGGTGTTGCACAGGCTTTCCCGCCGGGATGACGGTTTTGTAGTGTTTTTCCTCATTGTACTTTTGGTGAAGGCGGATTTATAAAAATTCATGCTATAATTCAATGTAACGTTTTCTTTTCTTTTGACAGGAGTGTTAACCATGAAAATCGTCGTCGCCCCCAACGCGTTCAAGGACAGCCTCACCGCCGCGCAGGCCGCCGAAGCCATCACCAAGGGCGTCACCGCCGTCACCCCCGACGCCCGGTGCGTGCACGTGCCCATCGCCGACGGCGGCGACGGGCTGTTCGATGTGTTCAAAACCGTGTTCGGTGGCGTTACCATGACCAAATCGGTCACCGGCCCGTTGTTCAACAAGCTGAACGCCGATCTCCTGTTCATTCCCGAGTCCAAAACCGGCGTGGTCGAAATGGCCCGCGCCAGCGGCCTCGCCCTGCTGAAGCAGGAAGACAGGAACGCCCGCGCCACCACCACCTTCGGCACCGGCGAGCTCGTGCTGGAAGCCATCGCCAAAGGCGCCACCCACATGATCGTCGGCATCGGCGGCAGCGCCACCAACGACGGCGGCATCGGCCTGGCCGCCGCCCTCGGGGTCAAATTCCTGGACGAGACCGGAAAAGAGGTCAAGCCGATCGGGGAAAGCCTGCCTTCCATCCGCAAAATCGACATGTCGGGCCTCAAGTTCGATCCGGCCAAGGTGACGTTCGAAGCGGTCTGCGACGTCGACAACCCGCTGTGCGGCCAGCGCGGCGCCGCCGCCGTCTACGGCCCGCAGAAGGGCGCCAAGCCGGACGATGTCAAATATCTCGACGGCGGCCTCGCCAACCTCGCCGCCTGCGTCAAGCGGGACCTCGGCAAGGATCTGGCCGAAATGTCCGGTTCGGGCGCGGCCGGCGGGCTCGGCTTCGGTCTCGCCGCCTTCGCTGGCGCCAAGCTGCGGCCCGGCGTCGACGTCGTCCTCGACATGGTCGGCATCGACAAGGAACTGGAAGACGCCGATCTCGCCATCACGGCCGAGGGCCGCATCGATTTCCAGACCGCCTTCGGCAAAGGCCCGGCCGGCGTCGGCGGCAGGGCGAAAAAGAAGGGCGTTCCCTGCCTGGCCATCGCCGGCGGCGTTCAGGGAGACATTTCGAACCTGCACGGCATCGGCATAGACGCCTGCTTCTCCCTGTGCTCGGGACCGATGACGCTGGACGATGCGATGAAAAACGGCTTCGAACTGCTGTCCCGCGCGACGGAGCAGGCGTACCGCGCCTTTTTGGCGGGGAAGCGGGCGAAATGAGATTGATCGCGGCATTGAATTGCGCGGTAAAAACGGTTGCCGTACCCCAAACGGGAGGTTAAGCCGGAATCCAGCGGGATGGACGTTGACGGCAGGATGCATCCCTTCTGCCGCACGGTCAAAACGCATTTTGCAAAACTGCAGTTGTTAGGTTCTGTCAGATAATAAATGAAGCACCGGGGCCTTTATCGAATGCGCTATAGCTGCGTTTCTGTTGAAAAGTTGCTATAGTTATTTCCTGACAGGCCCTTAATTCAAACAAAAGGTGAGGCGGTTTATGCGACGTAAAGGACGCATTATATGAATAGACTGAATGCCCTGTGCCTGTTGATTCTTTTCCCGTTTTCCATCACCACCGTTTTCGGCGCCGAGCCGGCGCCCATCGAAATCGGCCGCCGGGGCGAAGCCATTCCGTGGCTCGACAAGGTGCAGGACGTTCCCTACATGGTCGTCGATTACGCCTCCATACCGCTCCTCGCCAATTTCCCGCAGCGCACCAACCATTACGAAATAGACCCGCAGGTGGTGGTGTCGGGCTATTCCTATTTCTTTTACGTCCGCTCGGCGGCCGGCGACTTCCTGGTCGGCTCCATGGGCAACCTGTCCAAGCTGTGCCACGAGCTCGCCGTGCTCCAGCAGATCAAGGAAATGAACAAAGGCAAAGAATTCGCCGAAGGGGTCGGGGACGCGGTGGTCGGCATCGGCACCGGCCTCGGCAACCTGGTGACGCATCCGGGGCAAAGCCTGTCCGGATTCGGCCACCGCATCCGCATGGCCGGCCGGTCGGTCGAGCGGGCGGTCGGCGGCACGCCGAAAGTCGGGCAAGACGAGCGCGGCATCGATCGCTCGAACCTCGGCGCCGGACCGGCCGGCGGACAGCGCCGCCAGATCGCAGCCGAACTCGGCATCGATGTCTACACCGACAACCCGGTGCTCAAAAAAGCGCTGACCGAACTGTCGCAAATCAAGGCGGCGGGAGGGTTCGTCACCTGGGCCATTCCCTACAATATCGGGCTTTTGGCCAACTTCAACCCGCTGTCCGGCGACGAGGCGACCGAGCAGCTGATCCGCGATTTCGATCCCTACGAACTCAGGCGCCAGGTGGGCGAGAATCTCGAACGCCTGCTCAACCAGGATCGCGAAGGCGGGCAAAGCGATCTGTCGCGTCTCCTTCTCAACCCCAACTACACGCCGAGGGAAATCGCCTATATCGGGAAGGATTTGACCGACATGGCCGCCGTCGCCGGCCTCGATCTGGTTCTTCGCATCCTGGTCGGCGCCGACAGCCCGGAAAGGGCGGACTTCCTCTCCACCGAACTGCGGCTGTATTCGTTCTACCACCGCCACATCGCGCCGCTGCAATCGTTCCAGCCGTACCTGAACATGTTCGCGGCCATCGACAGCCAGGGCGGGTTCAACGGTATTTTCGCCGTCGACACCGTCCGCCCGTGGTATGTCAACGACGACGCGTTGGAAATGATGATCCAGGAAGCGCTCAAATTGAAGGCGCGGGCCCTGACCATCTGGATCCTCGGCGACGTGGATGCCACGGTGATCGAAAAGGCCAGGGCGCGGAACGTCACAATCAGGCAGAATATCATGCTGGACAAGACGTTCTTCCCCGGGCGGGAGCAGATGCGCTGAAAAGCTTGTTTTTCGCGCCCGCCCGGAGACAATGGAGTGAACGCGGAAAATCTTCGGGCGGGGGTTGAAAGGAGTGTCGAATGCGAGGAACAATGACGGAAGAGCAGTGCGATGCGCTGTTGACCAAGATAGAGGAGTGGAACGAGGCCATGGATGCGGGCGAGGTTGAAAAAGCCCTCGATATCGGCCGCCAGGTTCCCTATCCCGCGGGCTTGTTGATGGACTTGAAAAAGGTTTTTGGCAAGGAATACCTTGTCAAAATGAGAATCAATTTACGCCTTGCGGAAGAAGCTTATGGGAAAGATTGGCTTGATCAACCTGATCGATAACGATGATCCCCGGCTTCAGGTTGTACAGCAAGTGGCATTACAGTGTATTGCGGCGTTGAATGCCCGCAACGTGAGTCGGGCCCAGAAGGCTTACGATCATACCGCCATGCGTGAGGCGAGTGCGATCAAAACAGTGGCGCAATCGCAGGATCTTGATTTGCTTCTGCAAGTCGAATGGAATTATCAAAATCGGGATCTTGCCTATTACGCCCGGCTCCCGAAGGAAAAAAACAGTGTCGAGCAGGGTCTGAAGGATTTCGCCAGCGGCATGGTGAATTACGACAAGCTGGTGAACGAGCCTGATCGTTACCGCCGGGACGCGGCCGGCTATGTCGACCGCGATCGGGACAAGAAAACCGGCGCCCCCCGCGACGGCATGCGGCGGGCGCTGAGCAGCCAGGTCACCCGACTGCAAAACCGCATGGCCCTGACCGTGACGGAAGAGGAAAAAGGCGTTCTGGCCTCCCGCATCGGCTTGGTGAACGCCATTATCAACGAGTATGCCCGCCTGCAGATGGGAGCGCTCGGGGAAACCGATCCCGAATCCGGCGTCCCGGGCGAAGCGGAATCGCCCTAACCTGCCGGAAAATCGTATTTTCCCCGGATAAACAATATTGCCTTTTCGCGAAAAAGCGGGTAGTATTCAGTAGATTGTTTTTTTTTACAATGTACTGGAGATGCCCGTGGCCTCAGCCCGTTGGCTGGTAAAGCCGGATCCCGGGCCGGTTGTCGAGGAAATAGCGGAGAAATTTGGCGTATCGCGCATATTGGCCACTATAGTCGCCCAACGGGTCAGCCCGTTGACGATGGACAAAGTGGCGGCGTTTCTCAAGCCGTCCCTCAGCACCCTGCTTTCACCCTGGGACATGGATGACATGGACAAGGCCGCGTCCCGCCTCGCCGAGGCGGTGCGGTTGCGCCAGCGCGCCGTCGTGTACGGCGATTACGACACCGACGGCGTCACCGCCTGCGCCCTCCTCATCCGCGCCTGCCGCGCCGCCGGCTATTCCCTCGACTACCGTCTCCCCTCCCGCTTCGAGGAAGGATACGGCATATCCAGCGAATTCGCCCAGAACGCGGCGGCCGAAAAAATCGATCTCGTCATCACCGTCGACTGCGGCACCTCCGAGCACGAGAGCATCAAGCTCATGGCCGAAAACGGCGTCGACGTCATCGTCACCGACCACCACGAGCCGGGCGACCGCGAACTTCCGCCCGAAGCCTACGCCATCGTCAACCCGAAACGCAACGACTCCTCCTACGCCTTCCGCGAACTGACCGGCGTCGGCGTCGCCTTCAAGCTGGCATGGGCGCTGTACGAAAAGCTTTCCGGCTCGCCGAAAGTCGAGCCGCACCTCCGCGAGACCCTTCTGTCCCTCCTCCCGCTGGCCGCCATCGGCACCATCGCCGACGTGGCGCCGCTGGTGGACGAAAACCGCGCCATCGTCTCCCGCGGCCTCAAGGCCATGCACAACGCGTCGCCGGGCATCACCGCCCTCCTCGACGTCTGCCGGCTGGGGACGGGCGACCTGACCTCGAGGAGCGTGGCGTTTTCCCTTTCCCCCCGGCTGAACGCGGCCGGACGCATGGGGAACGCCGACCTGGCGCTCGATCTGCTGGTCGAGGACGATCCGCACCGCGCCCGCCAGCTGGCCGAAACGCTGGACCGCCAGAACACCGAGCGCCAGACGCTGTGCCAGGTCATTCTCGACGAAGCGGCGGAAGAGGCGGAGAAAAACCACGATCTCGACAACGATCCCGCCGTCCTCGTCGCCCGGAGCGGCTGGCACGAAGGCGTCATCGGCATCGTCGCCGGCCGGCTGTCCGAAGTGTTCGGGAAACCCGCCGCCGTCATCTCCTTCCCGGTCGGCTCGGAAAAGGGCAGGGGATCGGCACGCTCGATCAACGGTTTGAACCTCTACGAGGCGATGGCCAATTCGCGCCAGCACCTTCTGACCTTCGGCGGGCACGAATTGGCGGCCGGCTTCACCGTGTCGCGGACCGAGGTCGAGGGCCTGCGGAAAGCCTTTTTCCGCGAATGCGCCACGCAAATCCGGAAAAAGAACATCGCCCCCACCCTCAACATCGACATGGAAATCAAGCTCTCGGACGTCAACATCCGCCTGGTCGACGAAATGGAGAAGCTCCGCCCGGTCGGGCAGGGCAACCCGGAGCCGAAATTCCTCGCCCGCGGCGTCCGCGTGGCCGGCACTGTCCAGCTCATGGGCGCCCAGCGCCAGCATTTCCACTTCAACGTCGCCCAGGGCGGCATGGCCTACCGGGCGGTGGTTTTCAACAATCTGTCCCTCATCCCCGTCCTGGACGCGGCCGGCCGGCAGCCCCTCGACATCGTGTTCACGCCCGCCCTCAACACGTTCTATTCGCCGCCGCGGCTCGAACTGCGCATCGAGGACGTAAAAATTTCCGAAAGGTGACGCCGCATCCCGTCGCCCCCCCTCTTTTCCGCGCGCGTGGAAATGCCCGTGTTTCCGGGCAATTTTCAAAAAAAAATCTTTTTTCCGGATTCCTTCAACTCTCCCTGAGAGGACTGCCGATGAAATTGACAATAATTTACAAATCGTCATTGACATGGACGGTAAATTGTATAAAGAACGTCATATTAAGATGCCTTGATTTTGCGGGGCGTGGCTCGCGGCACAGGCGTCGGGCAAAAACAGCACCAGGAGCTTCCCGTGGCTATGGAACAATCTACCGAACAGGGTGAACACACGACCGTGGAGGACGAGCCTCCATCGACGGTATCGGCATTTGAATCCTCGGTCGTCGTTTTGGACCCACCCCAAGGCGAAACCGGCCCCGCCGAAAAGAAAAGCCCCACCAAGACGGCCGGCCTCAAAGACTACCGCTTCCCGCAAAGCCCCAAGGCACGCCAATTCCGGCGCCGCCATTTTCCCGACGCCTCCTATTCCGACTGGAACAACTGGCACTGGCAGCTCCAGAACACCCTTCGTTCGGTCGAAGAGGTGGACCGGGTCGCGCACCTGACCGCCGACGAACGCCAGGCCATGACCGGCCTTTCGGAAGGCCTGCCGACCGCCATAACGCCGTATTACGCCTCCCTTATCGATCCGGCCAGGCCCGAATCGGCCATCCGCCGCACCATGATCCCGACCACGGCCGAACTGGTCCGCTCGGAAGGCGAGGCCGAGGATCCGCTGGGCGAGGAAAACCAGAGCCCCATCCCCGGGCTGGTGCACCGCTATCCCGACCGCGTGCTGTTCATGTCGACGGAATACTGTTCCGCCTACTGCCGCTACTGCACCCGCTCCCGGCTGGTCGGCAAGGCGGAGCGCAAGCGCTATTGCACCTCCCACTGGGAAAAGGCGATTGCCTACATCAGGGAACACCCGGCCATCCGCGACGTCATCATTTCCGGCGGCGATCCGCTGACGCTTCCCGACGAACCGCTCGAATGGCTGCTGATGAGCATCAGGGCGATTTCCCATGTGGAAGTGATCCGCATCGGCACCAAGACGCCGGCCGTCCTCCCCATGCGCATCACCAACTCGCTGACCAAGATTCTCCGGCGCTATCATCCGGTGTTCATGAGCCTGCATTTCACCCACCCGGACGAACTGACCCCGGAGTCGGCGGAAGCGTGCTCGCGGCTGGCCGACGCCGGCATGCCGCTCGGCAGCCAGACCGTGCTGTTGAAAGGGATTAACGACGAAGTCGACACCATGCGCAAGCTCATGACCGGGCTGATGCGCAACCGGGTCAAGCCGTATTACATGTATCAATGCGACCCCATCCTGGGCAGCGCCCATTTCCGCACCCCGGTGGCCAAGGGTTTGGAAATGATCAAGGGCCTGCGGGGCCATGTGTCCGGCTACGCGGTTCCCCAGTATGTCATCGACGCGCCCGGCGGCGGCGGCAAAATTCCGCTCCTCCCCGGCTATGTGCAGGAATGCGCCGAAGGCGAGGTGAAGATGCTGAATTATCTGGACAAGCCGTATTCCTACCCCGATGTCGCGAAGTGAGAAGACACGAGAGAACAACAGCCATTTAAGATTGCAGATTGTAGATTTAAGATTTATTCCCGGTGGATGCGCCTATGGGAGAAATGAATCTTAAATCTACAATCTGCAATCTTAAATTTTTTATCGGACCATTTATGAGCGACAACGATACGACCGAGCATTTTTGCGCCAAGTGCGGCCGTTTGGGGCAGACGTGCTGCCAGCGGACGCAGATTTTCCTGACCCGGGGCGATGTGGCGCGGCTGAAAGCGGCCGGCGCCGACGATATTGCCGAATACGCGGTGCCTTTCGATTCTTCCTATACCGAATCTGCCGCTCTCGATCCGGTGTGGGGCAGGATTTTCGGCCCCGACGGCCGGCGGCGGGTCATCCGCCACCAGGCGGGCGGCGACTGCATATTCCTTGGAGAAAAAGGCTGCCGATTCGACGTGAACACCCGGCCGCTGGTGTGCCGATTGTATCCTTTCGATTACAACCAGAATGCGATCAAAGGGGTCGACGCCTACTACTGCCCGAAGCCGGAAGCCGACAACGAGCCGCTCCTCCTTGCCCTTCTCGGAATGAACCGGGACGAGGCGGAGGGATGGCGGAAACAGTTGTATGCGGAGATTGTCGAAGAGTTTCCTGATTGACGATTCCGTCATTTATTAGAGGAATTTTTCGTAGCAATTACCGCTTCCCTCACCACGTCATCCAACTCCCGCACCGCGTCCACGACATGATGGGCCGTCTCTCGGTACAACGGTTCGCGCTGCGCCAGCACTTCCGCCATCTCTTCGCCGATGGTTTTTCCGGTCAGGCTCGGACGGCTGGCGTGATCGGGATCGGACGACAGGCGGGCGACAAGAACGTCGACCTGAGCCGACAGGTAGAGGACAACCCCGTTTTCCCGCATGAACTCGCGGTTTTCCTTCGCCAGCACAATGCCGCCGCCGGTGGCGACGACCGTGTCCGGCAGGCAGACGGCCCGGAGCGCTTCGCTTTCCCTGCGGCGGAATCCGGCCCAGCCTTCCCGCTCCACCACCTCGACCACGCTCAAA
>JAVBRW010000231.1:0-5655 GCA_031547475.1 Planctomycetota bacterium | reverse complement strand
AAACACCATTGCCCGGGCGACCCGCGAGCTTGATCGCCCGTGGTGCTGGTCGGTGTTCGAGGACAATTCCGGCGTGGTCGATTTCAACGGCGAGTACGGCTTCGCATTCAAGGTCGAAACCCACAACCACCCCTCCGCCATCGACCCCTACGGCGGCGCCGGCACCGGCATCGGCGGCGTTATCCGCGACCCCCTCGGCACCGGCCTCGGCGGCAAGCCGTTCCTGAACACCGACGTGTTCTGCTTCGGGCCCCCCGATCTGGCGCAGGAAGAAGTGCCGCAGGGCGCATTGCACCCGATGCGGGTGTTCAAGGGCGTCGTCTCCGGCGTCCGCGACTACGGCAACCGCATGGGCATACCCACCGCCAACGGCGCCATCTGCTTCGACAAGCGCTTCATCGGCAACCCCCTGGTGTTCTGCGGCAACCTCGCCCTCATCCCCAAGGACATGGCGGCGCGCCGCCGGCCGAAGCCCGGCGACATCGCCCTGGTCGTGGGCGGCCGCACCGGCCGCGACGGCATACACGGCGCCACCTTCTCGTCGGTCGAGCTGGACGAGAATTCGGAAATGATGTCGTCCGGCGCCGTGCAGATCGGCAACCCCATTGAAGAAAAGAAGGTCACCGACTTCCTCCTCCGCGCCCGCGACGCCGGCCTTTATTCCTGCATCACCGACTGCGGCGCCGGCGGCCTGTCCTCGGCCCTCGGCGAAATGGGCGAGGAATGCGGCGTCCGCGTCGACCTGGACAAGGTTCCGCTGAAATACGAGGGCCTGACCTATTACGAACTATGGATAAGCGAAGCGCAGGAGCGCATGGTCATCGCCGCCGATCCGTCGAATTTGATGGCGCTGCAGGCTCTGGCCAAGGAGGAGAACGTCGAGATTACCCCCATCGCCACCTTCACCGACGACAAGCACCTGACGCTCCAGTGGCACCAGCAGCAGGTCGGCAGGCTCGATATGGAATTCTTCCACGAAGGCATTCCCATGCCCCGGCGCGAGGCCGAATGGACCTCGCCGAAGCATGCCGAGCCGGAACCGGTCGCGGACGAGAATTACAACGAAACGCTGGTCGAACTGCTGTCCCACTGGGACGTCTGCTCGAAGGAATGGGTGATCCGCCAGTACGATCACGAAGTGCAGGGCGGCTCGGTCGTCAAGCCGCTGGTCGGCGTGGCCAACGACGGCCCGGGCGACGCCGCCGTCGTCACCCCCATTCTCGGCGAAACCCGCGCCATCGCCGTGTCGAACGGCATCAAGCCCGGTTTTTCCGACATCGACCCGTACCGCATGGCCGCGCTGGCCATCGACGAAGCGCTTCGGAACCTGGTGGCGGTCGGCGCGTCGGTGGAGCAGGCCGCCATTCTCGACAACTTCTGCTGGGGCAACTGCAACAAGCCGGACCGCCTCGGCGGACTGGTCCGGGCCGCCCGCGCCTGCTACGATGTGGCGAAGGCGTACGGCACGCCGTTCATTTCGGGGAAGGATTCGCTGAACAACGAATTCGCCGCCGGCGGCGAAACCATCGTCATTCCGGGCACGCTTCTCATCAGCGCCCTCGCCGTCATGCCCGACTGCCGGAAAGCGCTGACCATGGACGCGAAGCGGGAGGGCGGCCTTGTCTATGTCGTCGGCCTGACCCGCGAGGAATTGGGCGGCTCGCACTATTACGCGCTCCGCGAAATGATCGGGAACACGGTGCCGGTGGTCGATCCGAAGCTTGGCCTCAAGGTGTTTTCGGCCGTTCACAAGGCGGCCGACGCCGGGCTGCTCCGCGCCTGCCACGACTGCTCCGAGGGCGGGCTGGCGGTGGCGCTGGCCGAAATGGCGTTCGCTGGCGGGCTCGGCATCGAAGCGGATGTTTCCGCGCTGAAAACGGAAGGCGACGTGTCGATTCCCGCGCGCCTGTTCGGCGAATCGGCCAGCCGGCTGGTTGTCGAAGTCGCTCCGGAAAAGGCGAAAGAGGTGGAACAAATTCTGGCCGACGGCGGCGCGCCCTTCGCCCGCGTCGGCCGGGTCGCCGCCGCATCCCGGCTGGTGATCAAGGGTGACGGGCGGCAGCTCATCGACGCCGGGCTGGGCGAGTTGAAATCGGCCTGGCAGGATGCGCTGAACGAAGTGCTGTAGGAGCAATGATAATGCATTTGAAGTTTTGCAAAGTGGGCATTCGAACCGCCGAATGCCCACTTTGCAAAAGCCCTGGCCCTTGCGGCACAGGCGTTTTTGATTTTTACAAACTGGCGATTGGCGGTTTAATCGCCAGTTTGTAAAACTTCAGGTGCATTATGCATTGTAAGGAGCTTCCATGCCCGATACGGTTTGCCATTCATCCCGCGGCCGCGGGGACACGGTCCATTTTTCCGATGGCGACGATCTTGATCGCGAGACGATCCGGGAAATTTCCCGGGTCACCTGGGTCGGCGTGGCGGTAAACGTGGCGCTGGCGATCGCCAAAACGGCGGCGGGGTTGTGGGCCGGTTCGATGTCCCTGCTGGCCGACGCGGTCCACACCGTGTCCGATCTCGCCACCGACGCCGCCATCCTGGTCGGGGTCCGCTATTGGAGCGCTCCGGCCGACGCGCAGCATCCCCACGGCCACCGCAAGATAGAAACTTTGGTCACCCTCGCCATCGGCCTCGCGCTGGCGGTGGTCGGCATTGGCCTCGGCTGCAACGCGGTGGCCGACCTGGTCATGGTCGCGACCGGCCGCGAGGCGAAGGGCCTGATGGAGTTGAACGCCGCCACGGCGGCCGCTTTTCTCGCCGCCCTCGCATCGCTGGCGGGAAAAGAGCTGCTCTACCGCTGGACGGCGGCCAAGGGGGTGAAAATGCGTTCGTCCGCGGTGGTGGCGAACGCCTGGCACCACCGGTCGGACGCGTTCAGCTCGATTCCGCCCGCCCTGGCCATCGGCGCCGGCACGGTTGGTTCCTGGTACGGCCGCAATCTCTGGTATCTCGATGCCATCGGCGCCCTGGTGGTGTGCGTCATGCTTATGCAGGCGGCGTGGGAGGTGGTGTTGCCGACGCTGGAAGCGCTGCTCGACGCCAGTGCCGATCGGCAACTGTGCTCCGCCATCCGCAAGACCGTGCTGTCCACTCCCGGCGTCATCGACGCGCACAAAATCCGCACCCGCTGCATCGGCCCGAACGCGGTGGCGGTGGATCTGCATATCCAGGTTTCCGGCAGCCTGACGGTGGCGGCCGGCCACGACATCGCCGCGACCGTCAAGTACCGGGTCATTGGCCTGCGCGTCTCCGACAAGCACCAGGCGGTGGATGTGATGGTGCATGTCGAACCGGCCATCGATATCGAATCGGTGCTGCGCCGCGGGCAGGAGTCCGACACAACGGTCGATTGGAAGCCGAAGGAATGATTGCGCCGCCCGCAAAAAATACAATTTTCCCGTGCGCAAACACTTGACAAGGATTTTACCATCGCTATACTTTTTACTTCTCGCTGGTTGGGATTTTTTCTTGCCCGCGCGAAAAACAGTCACGCGGAAGTGGCGGAATGGCAGACGCGCTAGCTTCAGGAGCTAGTGGGTTCACACCCATGGAGGTTCAAGTCCTCTCTTCCGCACCATGTTATTTAGCAAGGGGTTACGGCGAAAGTCGTAACCCCTTCTTTCATGCCTTGGCGATTGGAAAATGGGCCTTTGTACCGGTTTTGTACCGGTTTCCGATTCGTCCGATGATGGAGGGGCAGGTTCTTTTCGTTTGGACGACGAAAATATTGGGACAAATACCGTGCCGGTGGCTGCTGGTTCCTATTCGCTGACGATCACCTCTCACTTAGCTATGCCCTCCGTTATCCTCAAGCCACTTCCGCGTCGCATCGTCTTTCGCCACATCCCACGGGGTTTCGCCGGCCATGTTTTTCGCATTCACATCGACGCCTTTCCACTTCAGCCAATTCAGGCCGCCGAGATTGCCGGCGCGGGCGGCGGCGTGCATGAGCGTGTTGCCATCGGGATGGACGATGGTGGCTGAGGCGCCGTTCGCTTCCAGCCACCGCAGACCGGCCCGCATATTGGCGACGCTCGGACCTATGTAGGCGACGGCGCGCGGCGCGGGCGAGCCGGTCTCTGCAAAGAGGTATTCGTCGACAGTGGCGCCGGGTATGCCCGATATATCGGCGGCGCACAGGACCGGGGTTTGCCCGTCGTTGTCGCCAAGGTTCAAGTCGGCGCCGTTTTCCTTCAGCCATTGCATGGCGACGATGTCTCCATTCGCTGCCGCCAGATGCAGGGGAGTATATCCATCGTCATCCCGGACGTCGACATCGAGTCCTTCCGACTTCAGCCAGTCGAGGATGTCGAAATATCTGTCCGCCATGGGGTTGCCCCGGACGGGAGCGCCTAATTCGCTATGATCCCGAAAATCGGTGAAATCAGCAGCGTAATGAAAGAGCGTCCTGCCATCTTCGGACGCTACGCGGATGGATGCGCCCTTTTCCTTGAGCCACCGCGCCGCCGCGCCATTTTGGCGCATTACAGCCGTGACCATTGGTGTTGTGCCGTAGCCATCCCTTCTGTTGATGTCGGCGCCATGCCGGACCAACCAATCCATGCAGTCTATGAATCCGTTCATGGCCGCCATGAACAACGGCGTTTCCCCGTGCGGGTTGCCGGCCTCTATATCGGCGCCCTGTTCCAGAAGCCATTCCATCGCGTCGAACTTTCGCATTCTTACCGCCCAATGCAGGGCGGCATACCCCCAGAAATCATCCCTGGCCTCGACGGAAACGCCATACTCCTTCAGCCAGGCCATGACCTCAATCGCTCCTTCTTGTGCAGCTCGGATCATGAGGTCGCTGGCAGGTGGCGTCCTGGACGGCCTCCTCGCGGTCAAGCTCGGAGAGCTCCCCGAAGGCGCCTTCCAGCAGAGTGGACAATTCCGGCAGGATCCGGTGCTCGAAGTAGGCGTTGATCTGCCGCTCGGACAGGGGCGTTCGCCACGGAGCATACCCGTGGGGTCGGGATTTCAAGAACGACTGGCCCTTGGCGCGACCGGGCATGGGGCTGCCGGACGAAATGGGGCTGGACAATGCGGTCGACATGACGATTTCCTTTTGAAAAAGACGGTTTTACGGTAAAAATGGCGCATTCTGATAGGTAATGCATCCCAACATAATATTGTAACGTGGGTTTGCGCCTTTTTTTACCGCTCAGGGAAGGGGAAGAACGTCACCGGAGCCAAAAGAGGAGACACGACCACGTTCAATCGACGCCTCGTGTATCTGCTCCCATAGTCCATTGCGAGTAATATATACATGCTTAATCTGGGTGATCAGCTGTGGCGATCGCAGCCTTTTCGGAGAGAGTATCGACATAGGGCACGGCGATCCGAACCAATTCGGAACGGTTGGATGTATTGGTTTTTGCGTAGAGTTTTTTCAAATGATAGCGGACGGTGTCGCGCGAGATGAACAGCCGATCGGCTATATCCTGATTGCTCAAATCCGGTCTCGCCAAAAGCGCGATGAGTTTCTGTTCCTCCTCGGTGAAAGGGATGGCAGGCGACGACGAGGGATCGGCTTGTCCGGCAGAGCCATTCGTCGAATCGGGAATGTTTTCACCCTCTTTTTCAGCTCCGTCTGACGGCCATTGACGCCACCTCAGCAGAAATGGTGCGGACAACGGCAGGAGCAGGATC
>JAVBRW010000138.1:0-5881 GCA_031547475.1 Planctomycetota bacterium | reverse complement strand
ACGCCGGCAACCGATTTGGAAATTGCCCGCACCCGGCAAAAGCAGTATCTCAGCCACACGCGGCAGGGAGAAAATACATGAAAAAAAACAAGAAGACCAATCCTCATGAAGGTTCCGACTTCAATGACTTCCTCCGTGAAGAAGGCATGTACGAGGAGGTTCAGGCGGGCGCGGCCAAAAAAGTCCTGGCGTGGCAGATGGAAGAAGCCATGACAATCCGGCATATGACAAAAAGCGAACTCGCCGCCAGGATGCGCACAAGCCGCGCCGCCGTCAACCGTCTGCTCAATCCCGCCAACCAGTCCATCAATCTCCAGACCATGGAGAAGGCGGCCGCCGCATTGGGGAAAAAACTGAGTATCGCTCTGGTCGAGGATTGTTGACGGTAAAAGCAATCCGATAAAAGCATGCTTGTTTTCCCGTGCGGCAAAGTTCCCCGGCCTTTGTTTCCTCGTATGTGCTCCGGCACTCCACGAAGGCCATTGCACCCAACCTTACATATCAATACAATGAAACGATTGGCCGTTCCGGCCAGACAACCGGCTCTCGCGGGCCGGCGTATTGTTATGTATTGCCGTATGCATTGCTGTCTATGCTTGCAGTTGCCCCCAAGGGAAAGCGATTATGCGCATAAAATGCCCCAACTCGGACATTTTCCTCGAATTGCCCGGCGATCGGACGGACATGAAATTCACCTGCCCGGCCTGCCACAAAGTGCACCGGGTCACCGTCACCATCTCCACGCCGGGCGAAGAACCGCCAAAACCGGCCGGCAACACCCGCTCGGTCAGCCGGCCGCAGCAGCAAATTCCCAAGAAATACGCCACCGGCGCCTACGCCCCGGTGGTCGATATCCCGATTGACGCCAACTTCGTCCTGGTGGACGCCAACGCGCCGAGCCAGCAGGGAATCGATCTCGGCATTGCCGCCGCGCCGCCCGCCGGCGATTTTTCCACCCGCAAGACGGAAATCATCGATCGCCGCGATGCGGAAAAACGCGCCGCGCCGCCCAGGCCGGAGCCGATTCCCATGCCGACCGCCGATTCGGAGGAAACCGCCCTCGACGACGATCGGCACGCCGACGAAAGAAGCCTGTGGAGCAAGTCGGGGCGGACAATGGCTCCCCCCGCTCCCCCGCCGCCATCGGCTCCGCCTCCCCCGGCGCCGACGCCCACGCCTCCGCCCGCGCCAACCCCGGGCTGGGACAAACCGGCCGCATCGCAACCGGAACAGCCGGCGACGGCGGAATCGGGCGCAGCCCGTTCGCAGGATCCGGAGCGCCGCCGCCGTTCCGCGACCGAGTTCCGCGATCCGGAAGCCAACTGGAACGACGATCTCCCCTCCGGCAAGGAGAAGGACAAGGACGGGGAAAAGGAAGCGGAGTCCGAATCCGCAAGCGGCGGGCGGACACGGCCCGGCACACGCGTCCGCGATCCGGAGGAAAGCTGGCGCTACGACGCCCGCGATATGGTCAACAACACGCCGCCCCCCAAGCACGGCGGACGGAATGCCGTTCTCGCCGTTCTCGTCCTGCTCGCCCTCGCTCTGGCCGGCTATGTCGGATGGCAGCACTATCTTTACCGGAGCAACCTGGAAAAGGCCGCCGAAAACCTGGTATGGGCCGACAGCGCGCTCCAGAAAGGCGACATCGATGCGGCGGCCGTTTCGGCCCAGAGCGCATCCGCCACTTTGGAGGAGGGCAAAGAGTTTTTCACCCCGGCCAAACTGTGGCGCACCCTGACCGGCTGGACCGGCCTGATGCCGGCCGCCCAATCCGACACGGCGGATATGGAGGGAAAAATCCGTCAGCACCTGGACCGCGAACGCACGCTCCAAAATTTCCGCAAAGAGCTGGAACCGTCGGGACGCGACGCGCTGATCAGGCGGCTGGCCGAAATCAAGTCGGTGTCCGACATTCCCCTCGCCCACGCCATGGAGAAGGCGGTTCGCGTCACCGCCATCGCCAACCTGTCCAAGCAATCGGTCGATCTGACGCCGGAACAGGCATTGGCCAGGGCGGAGGAGGAAAAGGACGTTCTCTCGCCCTCCTTCACACCCGTCCAGCGCAACGAATTCGTCAAGGAGGTGAACAACTTTTCCGCCGCCCAGCTCGATCGCCTGGCGGTGGCGGTGAAGAACGACCTCGTCGTCATCGCCCGCGAAGCGCGGGAAGGCAAGCCCGCCGCGCTCGAACGCTACCGGGAACTCCGGAAACGCCTGGCGGGACAAACCCATTCGACGCTTTCCCTTTCGCTGTCGGAGCAGGCCGGCGACGCGGACACCGAGATCATGCGCCAACTGGAACGGTTGGACGAACTGGTGTCCAAGGCCTTCGCCGCCGCCCGCTCCTCGCTCAGCCGGCCGGAAGGCGAAGACAAGGCGATAGACGACATCCAGGCGGAAATCGCCCTCGACAACGAGCCGTCCGCCGCCATGTCCGACGCCGCCGTCAGGCTGCTGGACGAAGCCAGGGCGCAGGCGGACGATCTGCTCCGCGTGCGGACCGAGGTGTTCAGCCGCATGCAGTCGGAAATGCGCCGCAACCGCACCTACGCCGGCACCCGCCTGGCCTGGTCCATGCTCCGCACCGGCTTCGACGATCCGGAGGTGCGGATCGATCCGTCCGCCTTCCGCTTCGACACTGTGAAAGCCCGCATGGCCTTCACCTTCCGCGGCATTCCGACCGAAATGGACATGGCCGAGGCGGATTATGAAAACCGCGTCCGCGCCAGGCTGAACGGCTACACCTTCACCGCCGGCTGGGTCATGCTGTTCCACAAGCCGCTGGTGTGGATGGCCAATCTGGCCGAAGCGATGCAAAAGGCCGGCGTCGACGCGGCCAAATACCCGAACTGGGAAGTGCTGGAAGGCCCGGGCGGCCCGCTCGCCCTGTCCGTCCCTTCCGTCCCGCTCGCGGCGATCGCCTCCGATTCCGCCCTGGCGGCGACAACGGCGGCGGAAACGCCCGGCCGCATGGCGTTCTTCGACGGCCGCCTCGTGCCGGTCGGCGAAATGCCGCCGGCCGGCGCCGAAGTCAGGCAGGTGGTGGAGGATTTCCGCCGCGCGGCGGAAAAGCTGCACGACGGCATCATGGCGGACGAATCCATCAACCAGCAGCTCCGCCAGGCGCTGAAACCGATCCTGATGGGCACCTACCAGAAACCGGATCCGCAGGATTATTTCGACAGCGCGTTTTGCCGGCGCCTCGTGGAGGCGAACTATCTCCAGACCTACATCAACCCCATGCCCATGGCGCGCCAGCGCGAGCTGGACGCCTACCGGCAGGCGTTGAGCAAGCTCGAGGCGGGCCACGACGACTTTTCCGTCGATTTCGGCGATGGAACGCGGCTGTACGCGGTGGCGCGCCTGGAAGCCGATCTCACCGGCGACGGCGGATCCGGAGACCAGGATCCGGACACCGGCGAATCGCTCCCGCGCTATACCTGGCGCATGGAAAAAGCGGATTCGACCGTGTTCTACGCGCCCATGCCGTCGCGGTCGGTCTACGCGTTCACCCTGGCGGCGCATTACCCCGGCCGCCTGAAAACCCTGCCCCCCGGCCGGCCCGCATTGACCGAGGTGTGGCACGCCACCAAGGGAAAGATCGCCTCCTACAAGGCCGACGCCGACAAGGCGGAAGGCGACGCCGATCTGTGGAACCTGGCCATAGCAGAGGATTCGAGCGGCAGGTTCGATCCGTCGGCGGGCGAAGCGGGCTGGAGCTTCCCGCTCCATGTCATCGAACGGAACGATCAGGGCGATCCGCTGACCCTGGCCACCCTGACCGGCGTGGTGAAGAGCCCCGATTTCACCCGCATCGAGAACAAGACCGATCGCCGCGCCGCCGAGGACGCCTGGCTCGATTCGACCGCGAAAACGCTGTCGACGCCGGGCGAACTCGGGCTTATTTTCCACCAGTTTTTCCGCTATTGCTCCGATTCGCCGCTGCCCGAACTCCCGAACCTCATCGGCAGCCATTACGGCCTGTCCGACACCCACCAGACGGTGTACCAGTCGCTTGAGCGGCGCTGGGTCGGGCGGCTTATCGGCGATTGCGACGATTTGGCGGAGTTTTTCCAGGTCCTGACCCGGAAGCAGGGCAAACTGAGCCATGTCATGCAGCTTCCCGGCCACGCCGCCTGCGGCTATGTCGAGGAGACGCTGGACAAGAAATTCCGCTTCGTTCTGCTCCAGACCGGGCCGGTCATGCAGTTCACCGCGCCGACCCTGAACGAAGCGGTGGAAACCGCCTACCGCGCCTTCGACCGCGAGGGCGGCATATCCCACATGACGACGGACGCGGTGCCGCTCCTCCTCCGCTTCACCAACGAGGAGACGAGGACGCCGTTCGTCCTCTCCGCCCGCATCTACGGCGACCCCGAATACGCCGAGACCATGATCAAGGTGCAGTCCTACTGGCACGAGCACGTCTATTCGGCCGCGCTGGCGGTCATGGAGGACATGGTCGCAAAGGATCCGGAAGTCGGCAGCGTCAAGGAGCTCGGCAGCCTGTACGAGCGGGTCGGCATGTACGACAAATCCATCCAGATGCGCCTCCGGGAACTCGACATGGTGAAGGACAACGCCCAGGCCGCCATTTCGTGCCTGCTGGAAATCGCCCAGCTCCACATCCAGGAGCAGGACAAGGAAAAGGCGCTGGCCGCCCTCGGCGAAATGGAGGGCAGGATGCAGGACATGATCCGCCGGGACGACGCGCCGGAATTTTTCCGCGCCATGACGTTCCGATCGTTCTGGGCCATGCACCTGTCCCGCCTCGGCCAGCCGGCCCGGGCGTGGAACCTGGTGCGCTACGACGCCAACATGACGAAACGCCAATTGGGCCGCGTGGCCGAACCGGTTCTCCGGACGATGGTCGTCATCTACGACAGCATGTGCATGCTGCGGGATTCGGGGAAACGCCCGTCCGCCGCCGAGGAGCGGGCGATGGGCGAGGTGAAGAAGGAACTGGAGGAAGCGTTCGGGCGCGGCTATTTCAAATCCGACGACTCGTACAACGCCATCATCGGCCGCTACTTCCTCATGGGCCGTTACGCCGTGTCCGATCTCGGCCGCAAGGCGGGGCTCGAACGCCTGCTCCGCGACGGCCCCTATCCGGACGGCCCCAAGGATCAGACCAAGCGCCAGCCCGGCATCCGCGACGACGAGTGGAAATGGTTCCGCATCGCGCCGCAATTGTACCTGGCGTTCGGCATGGAAATGCTGGACCGGGACGAATACCCGGAGTTGTTCGATCCGCAGGGCGCCAAGCCGATTCTCGAGGATGTCGCGCGCGCCGTCCGGAAGGGCGCCGGCCTGGGTTCGGACATAGCCGGCGGCGAGGACGAGATCAAGGCGGAGTTGATGCTGTCGTTCCTCAACCGCGATCTGCAGGCGTTCCGCCGCTGCATGTCGACGGTCAAGGAAAAGAACTATTCCAGCCTGTACGACGACGCGGCCATGACGTTCGGCCTGCAGTGCGGCTTTATCCCGCCGGCGGAATTCCCGGCCTGGGTCGAGGTGTTCCGCGAGTTCTTCCCCGGCACGCAGCACTATTTCAAGGTTGTCTACCGCGCCATCGACAAGGAAAACTACGATCACGCGCTGATGATGGCGGAGGCGACGGCCAAATTCTTCCCCGATCACGAGCTGCTGAAGAAGGAGGCCGATTTCGTGCGCCGCATCATCCCCGGATTGAAAGAGCGCAAACGTCTCCGCGAGGCGCAGAAAGCTCCGGCGGAATTGGTCGTCAGGCCGGCGGCGTGAAAATCAATGCATGACGCATTGATCTTCCGCCCGCTCCGCCGCAACGACGGCCGGGCGGAATTGTCGACGATAAGATGCATCAGCACTTCGGCGGCATCGGCCATGTCGTGCAGGTTGG
>JAVBRW010000363.1:0-2757 GCA_031547475.1 Planctomycetota bacterium | reverse complement strand
CTGAAGTTTTGCATATTGGGCATTCAAACCACCGAATGCCCAATATGCAAAAATCAAAACCCTAGTCCCACAGGCGAAAATGATTTTTGCAAAATGGCGATTGGCGGTTTAATCGCCATTTTGCAAAACTTCAGTTAGTTGTTACTGTTATTTTCTTTCACTGCACGCTCAACGCGCCGCCCGGATATCGGCGATCTGTTTCAGCGCCTCTTTCCAAGACTTCTCGAAGGTGTTGCGAAACAGGGCGACCGGGCCGAAAGCTTCGTACTCCTCGGGCCGGATACTGTCGAGGAAGTAGCCGCGCCGGAAGTCGGGCAGCTTTTCCACCAGCTCGTCGATGACGCTATCCGGGGTCGGCATGTTGAAGCGCTGCACCACCACCGGATTTTCCCTCTCCAGATCCTCGGCAGTGCCGTTCCAGTTGATGGTGACGGTGGCGGAGGCGCCGACCATCTCGGTGAAGTGGTGCAGGCCGCGCGCGCCGCCGCCGAGGAATTCGACGGGGTAGCGGCGTTCCCTGATCACTTGGTACACTTTCTTGGCGACGGCGATGCCGGCGTGCCAGAGAATATCGGGCGCGATATCGACGTTGTTCTTCTTGACGTAATTGCCGAGATATTCGTCGTAGATGCCGGCGATATGGGCGAGGTGGACGACCGGCGCCCTTTTGCCGGCGGTGGCTTTCACAAGCGTTTCGCCGACATCGACGGCCTGGCGCGCGGCGAATACCTCGGTGCAGCAGATGGCCACGCCCCGCGCCGCGAGTTGGCCCATGCTGTCGAAGGCGTTGGGGACGGCGGGAATCTTCGGCATGATGTTCGGGCCGTAGGCGGTGGCGATTTCCGCCTGCCGGAGGATGGCAGGGGTGTTTTCCGCGAAAGGATCACCCTGGATGGTCACGTGTCCGTGCAGTCCCCGGGTGGCTTCGTAAAGGGGCAGGAATTCCTTGGCGATTTCCGCGACCAACTCCGCCTGCATGCGGATAAGCACCTCGGTGTCGTCCGCGTGCTCCTTGATGTACTTCGACGCCATGGCGCGGCAGTAGTCGGGCCGGCTGGCGAACATCTTCGCAACGTAGGACGGGTTTTGCGTGCAACCCATGGCGCCGGCGGCGATACCCAGCCGCGCCTGCTCGGGCGTTACGTTGTTGACCCAGAAACGCGTGGGAGTCATGGCGTTTACACGGTTGAAGTATCCATTCATTTTGCATCCCCTTTGTGAATGTGTCCTGAAGGCTCAGTCGCCGTTGGAATAGAGGCTGGACCGCGGCGCCCGCATCCTGACGCTGACGCTTTTCCAATGGGTATAATGATCATCGATGACCCTGGCGATCATGGCGTCGTCGCGTTTCTCGATAATCCTGACCATGTCCTCGTGCTTGCGGATGAATCCGTCGTACTCCTTCCGCTCCAAAAAGCGGCGCACCGCCTGCATGCGCGAGCACATGGTCAAGCGTTCGATCACCATGCTTATCTTGTCGGCAAGCGGATTTTGCGCCATTTCGCCGATTATGCGGTGGAAGCGGATATCCTCCTCGAGTATGTCGTCCTCGTGCGGATTTTCCCTTGTTATGCGGGACAGGGTCGCCAACGATTCGCGCAGCTTCGCAATCTGCTCGTCCGTGCGCTTCTGTATGGCAAGCTGGAGCATGCCGGTGTCAAAAAGCTTGCGCAGTTCGATGACGGAATAGGGGTCGCCGCCGGACAGGACGAGCCCGTAGATCATGGGATCGAGCATTCTTTCCGAAAACCCGTCGCTGATGAAGGTGCCTTCGGAACGCCGAATGCTCAGCACGCCCATGGCGACCATTGTCTTGATGGCTTCGCGGACGGAATTCCGTCCCACCCGGAGAGCCTCGCACAATTCCGCCTCGGTGGGGATTTTCTGCCCGGGCAGCAACTCCCTGGAAAAAATGGCCTGGGTAAGCCTGTCGATGATTTTTTCAACCACCGACTTGTTTTCGAATGGCTCGAGCAGACCGCCGCTCTCGGATTTGGAGCCTGAAGCGCCCAACCGCGCCGATTCGCCCAGCAATTGTTCCAATCCCATGTCTTGCATCCCGTCTCTCATTTATACCTCGCCGCTCACGGCCCGTTTGGCCGCATCCACGATATCCGGAACCGACAATCCGTAGGCGTCGAGCAGCTTGTCCGCGTGTCCGCTGCGCGGGTACACGTTCCTGAGCCCGAGCCGGAGGACCCGGCAGGGGTGGAAATGGCACGCCACCTCGCAAATGGCGCTGGACAGCCCGCCGTAAAAGTTGTGGTCCTCCACCGCCACCGCGCAATTGGTGCGCTTGAGAATGTCCGCCACCGCCCTGGAATCGAGCGGCTTTATCGTCGGCACGTCCACCAGCACGCCGTTCACCCCGTCCTCCCGCAACGATTCCAGCGCCTTCAGCGCGCGGTCCATGATGAAGCCGGAGGCGAATAGGGCGACATCGTCGCCGTAACGCTTCACTTCGCGGATTTTCCCAAAATTGAACGGCGTGTCATCAGGAAAAACCTCGGGTTCGCGGCCGCTGCCCAGGCGCAGATAAACCGGGCCGATGTAATCAAGCATGGCGGTGGCGGCCTGCCTGGCCTGTCCCGCGTCCGCCGGCGCGAGAATGGCGACGCCGGACATGGAACGGACTATGCCCACATCCTCGTAGAACTGGTGGGTCACCCCTTCCCGCTCGCCCCCGAGCATGCCGCCGTTCAGGCCGATAAGCTTGACGTTGAGGCCGGGATAGGCGATGAAGGTGCGCAGCATTTC
>JAVBRW010000168.1:0-4598 GCA_031547475.1 Planctomycetota bacterium | reverse complement strand
GGCCAGCGAACGCGCCACCTCGGTCTTGCCGACGCCGGTGGGGCCGAGGAAAATGAACGAGCCGATGGGCCGGTTCGGCCGCTGCAAACCGGCGCGGCTGCGGCGCACCGCGTGGGCGACGGCGGCGAGGGCCGAATCCTGCCCCACCACCCGCTCCCGCAGGCGCGTTTCCATGTCGAGGAGCTTCCGCATTTCGCTTTCGAGCATGCGCGACACCGGAATGCCGGTCCAGCGCGACACCACTTCGGCGATGTCCTCCGGCTCGACTTCTTCCTTGAGAAGCGGGCCGTTTTTCTGAAGCTTTGCCAACGCGGTATTTTCCTGTTCGAGCTGCCGTTCCATCTGCGGAATGCGGCCGTGCACCAGTTCCGCCACCTTGTCCAACTGGCCTTTCCGCTCGGCCAGTTCGGCCTCGGTCTTGGCTGGTTCGATAGCTTCCTTGGTTGCGCGGATGCGGGATATGGCGTCCTTTTCCGCCTGCCAGGAAGCGGTGCGGGCTTTCAATTCCTCGTCGAGATCGGCAAGCTGCTTTTTCAACAGTTCGCGGCGCTCGCGGGCCGGATCGTCCGTGTCCTTCTCCAGCGCTTTCAGCTCGATTTCGATGCGGTTCCGTTGCCGGGTCAAATTGTCCAGCTCCGCCGGCATGGAATCTATTTCGATGCGCAGGCTCGAACACGCCTCGTCCACCAGGTCGATAGCCTTGTCCGGCAGGAAACGGTCGGAAATGTAGCGGTGCGACAGCTCGGCCGCCGCCACCAGGGCCGAGTCCTGGATGCGCACGCCATGGTGGACTTCGTAGCGTTCCTTCAAGCCGCGCAGAATGGCGATGGTCGATTCCACCGACGGTTCGCCGACAAACACGGGCTGGAAACGGCGGGCGAGGGCGGCGTCCTTTTCGACATGTTTCCGGTATTCGTTCAGCGTGGTGGCGCCGACGCAGCGGAGTTCGCCCCGGGCGAGGGCCGGTTTCAGCATATTGGCCGCGTCGGCCGCGCCTTCGGCCGCTCCGGCGCCGACGATGGTATGGAGCTCGTCGATGAACAAAATGATTTCGCCGCTCGATTCCGTCACTTCCTTGAGAACCGCTTTCAGCCTGTCCTCGAACTCGCCCCGGTATTTGGCGCCGGCGATCAGGCCGCCGACGTCCAGCGCCAGCAGGCGGCGGTTTTTGAGCCCTTCCGGCACGTCTCCGGCCACGATGCGGCGCGCCAGCCCTTCGACCACGGCGGTCTTGCCGGTGCCGGGCTCGCCGATGAGAACCGGGTTGTTTTTGGTGCGGCGGGACAGGACCTGCATGACGCGGCGTATTTCCTCGTCCCGGCCGATGACCGGATCGAGCTTGCCCATGCGGGCCTGCTCGGTCAGGTCGCGGGTGAATTTCTTGAGCGCCTGGTATTTTTCCTCCGGGTTCTGGTCGGTGACCCGGTGCGAGCCGCGGACATCCTCCAGCGCTTTCAGAATGGCGGAATGGGTTACGCCCGCCGTCGACAGGGCGGCGCCGAGCTGGCCTTTCACCTTGTCGGACATGGCGAGAAGGATGTGTTCGGTGGACAGGTATTCGTCGTGCAAACGTTCGGCTTCCGACCAGGCGGCGTCGAGAACGGTTTTGAGTTCGCGCGTCATCATGGCGCCGGCGTCGATGCCGGACACTTGCGGCCTGGATTGCAAGAGCGTTTCGGCGCGCTGGGCCAAAAGGCCGGGATCGGCGCCGATTTTTTTCAAAATGGCCGATGTCACGCCCTCCTCCTGCCCGAGCATGGCGATCAGGAGGTGTTCGGGCGCTATTTCCTGGTGATGAAGCGTGGATGCCAATTGGCCGGCTTTTTCCAGCGCTTCCTGGGTTTTTACTGTCAGTTTGTCGAGACGCATAACAATCCTCCACAGAGCGGGGAAGCAAATAACGAAAATCATAATTGTCTTGGCGGGATGCAATTTATTTGCCAATATCCCCGCGCCGCCCGGCCGGCTCCCGCCATAGCTTCTGGTCCCCTCGTGTTATACATATCTGTCCCGCCGCCGCGCAAAGGCTGTTCCCGCAGTCCGGCGCGGGAAGATTTTGTCATTATGACATGGTATTATCGCGCGGTTTTACCCGGAATCAGACGGCTGGTTACCGGAAAACCGGGCTGGAAATCGGGAAAGTCGAGGGCGGGAAAAGTTTCCGATCGGAGTTGCCAATGCAATAGCGCTACTGCCACAACCATTTATCATATTTTTGCCAAAAAAGAACCGAGGAACTTTTTTTTTGCGAATTGACAAATGCCAATCCTGCGATATACTCTTGCATCGTTGGTAGTTATGCAGAGGAGCGCGCTGTTTCCGCCACAGGGGGATCGCCTATCGCCGATGCGTGGCCCCGTATGCCGTTGTGCGCCGATCTTTGACTATAAATTTTTCCGGATTTGTATAGGGTTAATTGTTACGCTATGTGTTGGTTTGCGTTTTTTGGGCTTGACGGTTGAATCGTGAATGCTACCTTAAAATCCATACAACAACTGATATACAGCCAGGACGACAGTCTTCGGCTGTCTGCCATTCGGGTGTTGGGTGCGATTAATTCACGCGAGCCGGCGGTCCACAAGGCGTTGGCCGATCTGATGATCGATACCGAGAATCCGGACGTGTTCGAGGCCGCTCTCACCGCCATCGAAGCATCGCCTCACGAGCAAATTCTCAAGCAGCTTGTCCGCGTTCTGGATAAAACGGAAGATCATCAGGACCGGGTCGTCGACGCTATCGCCAAAATCGGCACCAAGGCGGTGCCGTCCCTCAAGCAGCAGTTCGACAAAGTGCCGCCCGAAACCCAGCGCCGCATGGTGCGGGTTCTTTCGCGCATTCGCACCCATCTCGCCCATACGTTCCTCATCGATTGTCTGGCGCATCCCGATCTCCAGCTCATGCGCGAGGCGGTGCGTTCGCTCCGCGAGGAAATTGGTAATTACGCGCCGGCGGAAAAGGCCGATCTGTTCGGCCAGCTCAATGCCGCGCTGAAGGACAAGCGGCTCAAGCAAAACGACATCGCCGTTTCGGCCGTCATCATCGCCATGGGCATTATCGCCGACATCAAGGCGAAGAGCGCGCTGTTGTCGTTCATCGCGCCCGGTTCGTCGTCCCAGGTCAGGCGCTATGCCCTTATCAGCCTTGCCCAGCTTCCGTTGGCGGCCGGCCAGAACGCCGATATCGCCGCCGCCTTGTATCCACTCCTCGACGATCCGGATTACGACGGTTTGGTGCGCCATGCCATCACCGTGCTCTCGAATCTGCCTCCGTCCCGCAACGACGAGGAGGTTCTCCGCGGCCTGTTGGCGAACCGTCACGTCGGGGTTCGTGTCTTCGCCATGGGCAAGCTGTCGGTCCTCGATTCGGCCGCCAACGCCGAACTGATTATGGGCTTTCTGTCGGCGAGCGATCAGGATCTCAAGGAAGCGGCGCTCGACGCGCTGGCCAAGATGCCGTCGACCGTCAACATCATCCTGAAGGCGATTGACGAAAATCCGGCTTCGCTCCGCATCCAGGACATGGTGCGGATTCTGTCCCACCACCGCAACCGCATCACTCCGGAGCGCGCCCGCAACCGCATCAGGAAAATGCTGGAGCTGCGGGGCAAGGGCGACAAGCGGTTCGAGCTGAACTGGGAATCCTTGAAACAATTGAAGCCCGACGTCCTCCAGTCGGAAGTGCTGAAACTGGCCGACGCCGCCTTCGACACCGGCGAGTTCGAGGGCGCGGCCGCGCACCTTGGCCTGCTGGACAAGGGCGGTTTGCTGACGCCGGAGCTTCGCTACAAGCTGATGCTGGCCAGCCTCAAAAATTCGCCCAAATCCCGCTCCCGGTCGAGCCGCGCCGCCGATCCGGCGCTGGATCACGCCGCCACGCTGCTGGCCGAAAATCCGCGCGATTTCAAGACCAGGCTGGTGGCGGAAAAGATTCTCACCGACGAGGATTATCTCTACCTCGGTTTCCACTTCTCCGAACGGCTGAACGAGGAGCGCCGCTTCGGCGCCGATCTCCTGCGCTTCGTCGCCACCCGCTGGCCCCGCCGCCAGAGCGCCAAGCTGGCGAAACAGAAATTGCAGCTTGAAGGCCATGCCGATAACTGACGATTCATCATGTATAATGCATAATGAATTGTTCCGTCTATTGGAGAAAAAATGAACCTTCATCTCATCGCCATCGACCTCGTTCCCGACGAACAGAAACTTCTTGCCAAGTTGGGCCTCGAGGAGGAATCGGACGAGCGGGACGATTTTCTCGCCCTGCTGGACCAGATGAAACCGCTGGCGCGGCCCAAGGGCGCGCTGGGCGCGGTCAAGGTGGATATAGACGATCCGGCGGGCGCGGTGCGGCTGGGCGGAATCGAATTCGAAAGCAAGCTTCTGGCCGACAACCTGAACGGAATCGAGACCGCCTGGCCCTATATCGCCACCTGCGGCCGGGAACTGTACGATTTCGTCCAAGCCATGCCTGATCCGTTCGAACGCTTTTGGGGCGAGGAAATCATGGCGCAGGCCCTGACCGATGTCCGCGCCACCATGGATCAGTATGTGGCCGATCACATCTACGAGGGAAAAACCGCGACCATGGGCCCGGGATCGCTG
>JAVBRW010000311.1:0-4899 GCA_031547475.1 Planctomycetota bacterium | reverse complement strand
CCAGGGACGATTTCTCTGACTCCTCCGACGCAGCCATTTGACCCATAGCTGTCCGGCAAACCAGCATACCCGATTCAGGGCATTCATGTTGCCGTTGACGCCAAAGTAGTTGTAGTGTCCCTGAAGCCTGCGGCGTAGTCCAGTGTACTGTTCCTTCACGGGCAGGTGCCGATTCTGCCGACAGTACTCACCTATTCTCTGGACCGCCCGCCGGAGTCGAGGGTCGCGCGTTTTGCATGTGAATGCCCACATTCCGCCTCGCGTCCGTTTCCAGTACAGCGCAAAGCCAAGGAAATCGAATATGCCCGGACCTTTGCCTCCGGCCTGCTCACGCGGAGGACGCGTAAACGGTATCAGTCGGGTTTTGTCCGGGTGCAGCGAGAGTCCGTAGGATTCAAGCCGTTTCGCCAAGGCACCATATACCATGCGGGCGTTTTCTTCGTGTTCGAAACACATCACGAAGTCATCCGCGTATCGCACCAGTTCCGCCCGCCCCTTGAGGCTTTGCTTCACCTCGTCCTCAGACCGCAGGTCGAGCGCATAGTGCAGATAAATGTTCGCCAGCAGAGGAGACAATACCGACCCCTGTGGCGTGCCGATGTCGGAAGTGGAGAATTCCTCCCCTTCCAGCACACCCACGTGCAGGCATTTGCCAATAAGTCGCTCCAGCGACCTATCGCAAACGTGATTCCGGATCAACTCCATCAGACGCCGATGAGGCACCATATCGATCGCAATAATGGAAATAATATTACTTGAAAATCGCTTTCCACCACGGGCGCTTGCCGTTGACCTGCCCGTTCTGCCGGGCGGGAGGTATTGCCGGCTGCTGCTTGGCTTGCGGCTGGTCGTACGCCACGTTGGAGGAACGCGCCGGCGCAGATTGCTGAACCCGGGCGGGCTGTTGTTGGGCCGAACGGGTCTGCTGGGGCGAATAGGTTCGGGACGGGGCGGGGGGCGCCGGCCGCGAGCGGCTGACGGCCGGTGCGGCGGCCAGCGGCCGGCCGTAGGTTTCCGGAGGCGTGCGCGAAGTCGAGCCGGCGGGCGGAACGTAGCGGTTTTCCACCGATACCGGCGGCGCGACGTACAGCACCTGTTCGCCGGAACTTTCTGCCATGCCTGTCTCGTCCGGGTGGACTGTGCCGGTGTATTTGGTGAGCTGTCCGGTCTTTGCGTCGATGCCGAAATGGGTGTCGATGAATTCGCTGTTGTTGCGGCCGGGAACGGGACAGTATTTCACGCCCGGGGAGCGCGGATTCATAAACACTTCCTGGGCGCGGACGAACTGGCCGGAGATGGCGACGGAAACGGCGAGGGCAAACAATGCTGGGCGTACAGCTTTCATAGCGCTCCTTTTTCCGTGAACGGGAGAGAAAAGATCGACACCGCCGCGCTTGCGCGCGGCCGTGTCGATTCGGAGGAGTGGCGGAATCGCGACATCATTCACTTCACTGTCGCGCCGGGCGGGGCGATCATTCGGAAGGGGAAGGCACTTTTTCTTATCGGACGGCGGGGCGTTCTCGTATCACGCGTCCACTTCGGCGAATCGGTTGTGATCGGTGCCGCAGGCGGGGCAGATGGCGGGCGGCGCATCGCCCTCGTGGGTGTAGCCGCAACGCGTGCAGGTGAAATAACGCTTCACCGGATATGCTTCGCCCTTCCGCACGGCGGCCAGCGCCGATTCGAACAGCGCGTGGTGGACTTTCTCCGCCTTGAGCGCGCACTCGTAGGCGGTCGCCGCCTGGCTGCTGGCGGACGATGCGTTCGCATCGCCCAGGCGGCGCGCGTAATCGGTTTTCCATTCCAACGCTTCCCGCCCGATGGAATCGGCCAGATTTTCGATATTATCGGCCACGCCGCCGAGGGCGAGCAGCATGTTGGCCGCGTGGTGGCGCTCCGAATCGGCGGCGGCGCGGAACAGCTTGGCAAGGCCGGGCTGTTCCAGCAGTTCCGCCCGCTCGGCAAAAAGGGTGTAGCGCTGCACCGCCTGGCATTCGCCGCCGAACGATTTTTCGAGATCGGCGCGGATGGCCGCGCTGCGGGCGTCGCCGGCATAGGGATCGCCGACGCCGGGCAGCACCGCTTCGGCCGCGAAGCGCCACGCGCCGTCCACTAAACGCGCCTGGACCGTGTGATGGCGGTTGATGGTGAAAAAGGTGCTGGGCACCGGATCGAGCCTGGCGCCGCCGCCGCCGGTGACAATCACCGGAAAACCGTCGAGTTCGAAATTGAAGGCGGAATGCACGTGGCCGGCGAAGATGCCGCGCACCTTGTCGCGGTGCGGCAGGAGCAGATCGCGCACTTTCGCCCATTCCTCCGGCGGCACCGAGTTGGGCGAGAAGCGGTTGGGCGGCGGCACATGGAAGGCGACGAATATGTGCGGCACCGCGCCGGCATGGGCGGCCAGCGTGTCCCGGAGGAAGCCGATGGTGGCGTCGGAGAATTTCCAGCTCGCGTTGTCGAGGAAAATGATGATGGCGTTTCGCGCGCGGATATGGTAGTCGACCAGGCCGAAATACCTGGCGTAGTCCGGCTTGTCGTGGTTGCCGAGGAGGCAGAACACCGGCGCCCGCGCGGCGCGGCGGAGGACCGTCTCGAACTGCTCGAGCCAGTGCTCGCGGCCGGTGGGAACGAGATCGCCCAGAAGGATGTGCAGATCGGCCGGCTGCCTGATGGTGGCTTCCAGCACGGCGACCGATTCGACGTTGTAGCCGTCGCAGCCGGGATCGCCGGACACGCTGAACGAGGTCAAATCCTTGTCGAGGTACACGTTTTCGGAAACGAGGGTGTTCATCAGTGCTCCTTTGAGTGGGGTTGCGGGCGATTTTATTATGCCTGGCTTAATCCTGCAACGCGACTGTTGTGGGAACCGCACCCACAACAGTCGTGTGATCAAAAGGTTGCATAGTGAGAGGGCGGTCGCGTCGTTTTCCGCCAGCGCCTTTCGGATGTTCGGTAACCCTAAATTCATGCGGCATTTGCGGATGCGGTTCCCGCAAATGCCGCGTTGTAGGCTTAATGCGCAATGCCGCTTGCACCTATATTTTTTCCTGTCGGCGATGAGCGGTTTTCCCCGGTTTGGAGCAGCGATTTTTCCTTCCCCTATTTTTTCAACGCCAGCCATGCGCAGGACATGACGAGGAGGAACGCCAGGTTGACGACTGTGAAAAGTACGAAATAGCGCCCTTTCCCGCCGCAGCGCCGCACATACAGCTTGTAGGAAATGAGGCTGGCCATCGAGGCGATGAGCGTGCCGCAGCCGCCGGCGCTGACGCCGGCGAGGAGGCCGGCCGCGTCGCCGGTGAAGCGGGACAGGAGAACCGCCGCCGGCACGTTCGAAATCGCCTGGCTCGCCAACGCCGCCGCCGGGAAGGCGCCGTTTTCCATCAAATCGCGGAGCGTTTCCGCCGCTTCGGGCAGGGCGGAGACGTTGCCGACGAAGATGAAAAAGCCGACGAAGGTGATAAGGAGCGCGTAATCGATTTGCTGCAGAACGCTTTTTCCCTTGTACAGCGCCATGGCGAGCGCGAGGGCGAAGGCGATGCGGTAGTCCAGCAGGTTGAACACGGCGGCGATGGCGACAAGGAAAACGGCGGCGTAGGGCCAGACTCTTTTCCAATGTATACGGGGCGAGATGACGGTCAGGTGGGCGGTGCCGGTGCGGGCGGTCGCCAGGCAGAAGGCGAGGAGGAGCAGGCCGCCGGACAAAACCACCGGCCACACGGCGGCGAGGAAATCGGCGAGGCGCATGCGGAAAAAGGAGAACAGGTAGAGGTTTTGCGGATTGCCGATGGGGAGGAGGGCGCTCCCCGCGTTGGCAGCCACGGTCTGCAGGATGACGGTCATGGTCGAGTCGCAGCCGATGCGGCGGAAGGCGAGGAGCGCCATCGGCACGAGGATGATGAGGGCGACGTCGTTCGTGATCAGCATCGAGACGAAAAAGGTGCCGAAGACCAGGATAAGGCAGAGCTGCCGGGAGTTTTTGGACGCATTCACCATCAACGCCGCCATACGGTCGAACACACCCGCCAGCATGAATCCGGCCGACGCCGTCATCAGGCAGAACAGGCAGGCCAGCGTTTTGAAGTCGATTGCCGCCCACGTCGGTTTCGCGAACAGGCAGGAGGCGAGCCCGAGGCCGAGGCTCAGCCACATCACGGTGTCTTTCACAATCACTCCCCGGAAATATTCCTTCCAGGAGAGGTCCCGCGCGGCGGCCATTCTTTGGCTGTCCTTGTACAAACGGACCGATGCGGACATGGAGCGTACCCTTTCGTCATGGCGTCATATTGCCGTTCTATTCCCTTGGGCAATGCCGGTACATTCTCCCCGACGGCGGAAAAAAAACAAGCCACTCCGGAAGGAATGGCCTGTTTTTCACAATCTGTATTCGGGCGGCCCTGTTAGGTTCTGTCAGATAATAAATGAAGCACCGGGGCCTTTATCGAATGCGCTATAGCTGCGTTTCTGTTGAAAAGTTGCTATAGTTATTTCCTGACAGGCCCTTACAGCAATCCCGCCTTCTTGATTTCTTCCCGCATCTGATCGAGCACGGCACCGCCGGTGGGCTGGCTCGGCAGGTAGGGGACGCCGATGTCGAGGCCCATGATGTTGGCCATGTCCTTGGTGGCGACGGGGAAGCTGGCCTTGTCCATCAGGATGCGGACCGGGTTGAGGCGGAATTGCGCTTCCAGCGAGCCCTGGAGATCGCCAGCCACGAACTTTTCGTAAATCGAGCAGACCAGTTCCGGGAACATG
Source organism: Planctomycetota bacterium (assembly GCA_031547475.1). Classification (GTDB taxonomy): domain Bacteria; phylum Planctomycetota; class SZUA-567; order SZUA-567; family SZUA-567; genus JAJBSZ01. Next base: position 141 of record JAVBRW010000311.1, on the reverse strand, counting down.
TTGGCGGTGGTGGCGACGGCGCCGGCCGCGCCGTGGACCAGCGCGCCGTAGATCAGCGTATCCTTGCCGCCGAACACTTTGAAGTTGAGATCGCGGGTGCGGCGGATGAATTCCATGGTCTGGGTGATGTCGCCGGACGAA
>JAVBRW010000075.1:0-9559 GCA_031547475.1 Planctomycetota bacterium | reverse complement strand
GAAGCCGGCCAGGGAGGTCCGCTTGCCGCCGGGATTGGCGAAACGGTGCTGGGCCATGAAAATGTGGATGATGCGATCCACGAGCTTGCGGGGGAAGCGGAGGCGCTGGCCTATGGGCTCGAGGAAGGCGCGGATCTTGTCGAACCGGAGGCGCGGCGGTGAGCCGCCCTTCCAGTCGCGGCGCACCAGGGCGGCCAGGGGGTCCGCCAGGAGGGCGGAGAAGATGAGGGCCGGGGTGGCGTCGGGGAGGACGGTGTCGCCGGCGTCCATCGCCCTGAGCCGGGGCCAGAACAGGCCGGTCTCGGCGTCCGGGTCGTCCAGGCATTCGGCGATCTCGGGGAGGATAATCTTCAGGAGGCCGGTGACGTGCAGGATCCCGACCGCCTTTTCGCCGGAGGAGAAGGCGAAGAGTCGGGTGATCTCCTCCAGGAGCCGGGCCGGCGAGGCCTTGGCCAATTCTTCCCGCTGGCGGCGGATGGCTTCCAGCGTCTCCGGATCGAAATCGAAGTCGAGGCGGCTGGCGAAGCGGACGGCGCGCACCATGCGGATGGGGTCCTCGCGGAAGCGGATGTTCGGGTCGCCGATGGAGCGGATGCGCCGCTCGGCCAAGTCCTCCATGCCGCCGACGTAGTCGATGACGGAGAAGGTGTCGATGTCGTAGAACAGGCCGTTGACGGTGAAGTCGCGCCGGAGCGCGTCCTCCTGCGGCGTGCCGAAGATGTTGTCGTCGCGCTGGAACAGGTCGGCGCCGGGGTCGGCGGGATCGGCGGCGTGGCAGGGGGCGCTGCGGAAGGTGGAGGTCTCGATTATCTTGTCGGCGTAGCGGATGTGGGCGAGGCGGAAGCGGCGGCCGATGAGGATGCAGTTGCGGAACAGGGCGCGGATCTCCTCCGGTTTCGCGTTGGTGGAGATGTCGAAATCCTTCGGCTTCCTTCCCAGCAGCAAATCGCGGACGCCGCCGCCGACCAGGTAGGCGGTGTAATTGCTCCGGACCAGGCGGTACAGCACTTTCAGCGCGTCCTCGTCGATGTCGCGGCGGGAAATGTTGTGTTCTTCGCGGATGCGCACCAGCGGCGGCGCCGCCGGGGGAAGGCAGCCTTCGGGGGGGATGCCCGATTCGTCGGGAACGGGGTCACTTTCGGCCGGCGCCGTGAACGCCTGCGCGGCCGTTGTCGCGGATAAATCTGATTCCATAAGCAATGCGCCTTTTTTCAGGCCGCCCGCGCGCGCGGGGAAAACACCGTCCGGCCGACTGTATCGATCAGTTCGGGAACGGCGGTCTCCATGGTCGGGACCGGGAATTTACGGTTTACCTGAAGTTTTGCATAATGAGCATTCAAACCGCCGAATGTTCATTATGCAAAACTTCGGATAAATCGTAAATTCCTAGTCTTTCTCGACCCTTTCTATTCGCGCGCCAAGGTGGCGGAGTCTTTCGTCAATTCGTTCGTAGCCCCGGTCGATCTGGGTGATGTTTTCGATTACCGATTTGCCCTCGGCCGACAGGGCGGCGGCCAGGAGAGCCATGCCGGCGCGGATGTCGGGGCTGCGCATCCGCGAAGCATGCAAACGCGACGGGCCCACCACCACGGCCCGGTGCGGGTCGCAGATCACCACCTGCGCTCCCATGTCCAGCAGCTGATCGACGAAGAACAGCCTGCTTTCGAACATTTTCTCGTGTATCATGACGCTACCCCTGACCTGCGTCGCCGCCACCAGGGCGATGGACGTGAGGTCGGCCGGGAACGCCGGCCAGGGCGAACTCGATATGGTCGGAACGGCGCCCTGGAAATCGGTCTGCACCGTCCGCGACTGATCGGCCGGGATGAACAGATCCCCGCCGCGAATTTCCCCCCGCAGGCCGAGGCGGGAGAATTGGTACAATATCATGCGCAAGTCCTCGGGGCACACCTGCTCGATGGTGAGCTCGCCGCCGGTAATTCCGGCCAGCGCCATGAGGGAGGCGACTTCGAGGTAGTCGGCGCCGAGGGTGACTTCGCGGTTGGACATCGACAGGGAGGAGACGCCTTCGATAACGAGCTGGTTGGTGCCGATGCCGGCGATGTCGGCGCCTATCATGTTGAGGAAACGGCACAGTTCCTGGACGTGCGGTTCGCAGGCGGCGTTGCGGATGATGGTTTTGCCCTTGGCGAGGGAGGCGGCCATCGCCACGTTCTCGGTGGCGGTGACCGACGCCTCGTCCAGCAGGATGTCGGCGCCCCGGAGGCCGTTCCGGGCGGTCAGGATGATGCTGTTGCCGGTCGCCTCGACCGAGGCGCCCATCTGCTCCAGCGCGAGGATGTGGGTATCGATGCGGCGGCGGCCGATCTTGTCGCCGCCGGGAAGCGGCAGTTCCACTTGGCCGAAGCGGTGGAGAAGCGGCGCGGCCAGCAGGACGCTGCCGCGAACTTTCCGGCACAGGACTGGATCGAGCGGCCGGTTCGCCAGCGCGGATGACAACGGCCTGACATCGTAGTCCCCCTGCCAGGCGAAACGCATGCCCATGCTTTCCAGGAGGGTGAGGAGGGTGCCGACATCGCCGATCTTCGGGATATTCCGGATCCATACGCCGCCATCCACCAGAAGGCTGGCGCAGAGGATGGGCAGGGCAGCGTTCTTGTTGCCGGAAGTCCGGATTTTCCCGCTGATGGGGTAGCCGCCGTCTATGATGAATTTTGCCATGTCGACTCTAATTGCATATACTTTAGTTGCACATTGTCTTAACGATTGGATCAACTGTAAAGGAAAACGGCGAACAGGTCAAGATGTATTGATTTCAATATTATAAATGTTGCTCCGGCTTCGGGCCGCCCCTGCATTTCAAGGTAACCTCTCAAGCCGAATCCCCGAATTGCGGGGGCACGCAAGAATGGCGCTGAAATTCCAGCGCCATTCCAATATACCCCCGCAACCCATTGTCCAACAATATGTAAAAAAATCCCAAAAAATAATTTTCCCGATCGCCTGCGTGTGAACCCGGCTACCTTTAATGATGTGGTCGAGGGAACGTGCTAGCCGTTCCCTCATGGTTCGGCCGAACCGGTTTGCGGTAGCGGTACCCGAACGGAAGTCCCGGTCGCGCGGGGTCCGGAGGGTTCTTGAAGGGCGTGTGCGTGCGGTTTTACGCGGTCGGGGGGAACGGCGGGTGGTAAGGCCTCCCATAGCGAAATGACGCTTTAGACGCGCCCGGGGATATTCTGACCAGGTATCCCCATGTCATCAGCCCTCCGGGCCTCGGGAAGGATCCGCCGGGACTCCCGTTCCTTTTTCGAAAAGAAAGGAGCGGAGATGTCCATTGGATTTGCTTTTTTCATGTGTTTTGCCTGCTTTTCCCCCATACTCGCCCGAATGCATTCTTGACGCCCGCACGGCAATCCCTATCATTGGTGCCGTCCGGCGATCGCCGGCGGAGAGCGCGCCGCTTCTCCGGGGTTCATGTTTTCGCATCATTTTTTTGCAAAGGAACATCATGGCGGATTATGTTGCTACCCTGCCTTCCCTTGGCGACGACGCGGGCGACGAGGCGACGGTCAGCTTCGTCTACGTCAATCCGGGCGACACGGTCAAGGAACAGGACGATTTGGTCGAAATGGTCACCGATAAGGCCACCTTCAACGTTCCGTCTCCGAAAGCCGGAAAAATCAAGGCTATGCGCGTTTCCGAAGGCGACACCGTCAAGGTCGGCGATCCCATTTGCGATATGGAAATCTGATTTTTTTCAAGGTATGCCAAGTCGCGCAAGGTTTTCGGTTTTTCAACCCCGTAACCTTTGCGCGCGACTTGGGATTGGGATTGACGTTTGCCGAAAACGAAAGTGGATTTGGTATACACGATGGAAGAAGGCAACAACAACAGCCAGTCCCAACGCCGCCGGAACGGGGCGGGGCGGACCCTGATCCTGGCGTTTTTGGCCATGGTGGTCGGCTATTATCTGGCCGGCAATATAAACCGCATCTGGCGGGACACCTCCGGCGTCAAGCATGATTTCGAGGTGATGCGGACCTATGCCCGCATCACCATTCCGGAAGGGGAGGGTTTCGACCTCTCGCCGGCCGAGCTGGCGCGGGAAGCGGAAAAGGCGGTGCGCCGGGTCAACGATTTGATGAGCCCCCGGGGCGAAGCGTCCGACATCGCCCGCCTCAACTCCCTTGCCGCCAACGAATGGCGGGAAGTGGATCCGCTCACCTGGACGGTGGTGATGGAAGCGCTCCGTTGGAACCGCCTGACCGACGGCGCGTTCGATCCAACCATCGGCCCGGTCAAGCGCCTGTTCCGCTTCGATCGCGAGGAAACGGAAAAGTGGCCGGGCGAGGGCGAGCTCCGCCAGGCGAAATCCCGGGTCGGCGCCGACAAAATCCTGTTCAACCGCGAAGGCATGCGCCTCGCCTTCAGCCAGAGCGGCATGACCCTCGATCTCGGGGCGATTGCCAAATGCTTCGCCGTCGATCAGGCGGCCGAGGTGCTGATCGCCCATGGGGTGAAAAACGCGGTCGTCGACATCGGCGGCGAACTGCGGGTGATTGGACAAAAACCCGGCAACCCGCCGGCGCCGTGGCGCACCGGCATCCGCAACCCCCGGGGCGACGAACCGCTGGAGGAACTGCCTCTCGCCGACGCCGCCGTCGCCACCTCCGGCGATTACGAGAACTATTTCATCTACAAGGGAAAACGCTACGAGCACATAATCGATCCCCGCACCGGCCTTCCCCTGGCCGAGGGCACGGCCAGCGTCACCGTCGTCCATCCCGCATCCTGCCTGGCCGCCGACGCGCTGGCGACGTCCCTCTGCGTATTGGGGCCGAAGGCGGGCGGCGAGTTTATCCGCGCGCAAGCGCTCGGCCTGTTCAGCTCCGGCCTCCGGGTCATCATGCTGACGGTGGGCGAGGGCGGCAAATTGATCCGCACCGAATATGTGGTGGACAAGGCGGGCGGGGTGAGCGAAAACGTGTCGGAGGTCACGCCTTGAGTCGGCGCTGGCGCCTGGGGCTTGATCTCGGATCCACCGCCGCCAAGGCCGTCCTTATCGATCCGGACGGAGCCATGGTCGGAACCGCGCTCGACGCGTCCGGCCGTCCGCCGGCCGAGGCAGCAAAGGATTTGGCCGCCCGCCTCATCGCGGACCACGTTTCCGACCCCGCGGATACCGTTTCCCAAACCGCCACCGGCTACGGCCGCGCCATGGCCGGCGGCGCCAACCGCAAAGTCACCGAAATCACCTGCCATGCCCGGGGTGTCCGCTTCCTTCATCCGGACGCCGCCTGCATCCTCGATATCGGCGGCCAGGACGCCAAAGCCATCCGCCTCGGGGCGAACGGTTCGGTGGAGGATTTCGCCATGAACGATCGCTGCGCGGCCGGGACCGGCTGTTTTCTCGAAGTGGCGGCGCGGCGCTATGGTTTGGCCGTCGCCGAACTGTCCGACTTTTGCGGCGGCGAGCCGGGCATTGGGGAAGGAAGCGAACCGTTCGAAATCAGTTCGACCTGCGTTGTGTTCGCCGAGTCCGAACTGGTCGGGCTGAACGCGCGGGGCACGCCGCCGGTGGAGGCGTTGCGGGCTGTCCACCGCGCCATAGCCAAACGGGTGGCGTTGCTTTTGAAACAAGTTGGGGCGATTGAACCCTTATATTTCACCGGCGGGGTGGCGCAGAATGAAACGCTCCGCAAGGCGATACAAAAGGAAACCGGACTGGCCGTCGTCCGGGCGGAACGGCCGCAGTTCACCGGAGCGCTGGGCGCGGCATTGTTCGCTTGAGCCAAAACGCGTTTCAAGCAGCTGCCAGTGCGGTTTTAAGTTGTTTTACCGCCTGGCTTCGTGTATCATGAAATATAAGTGGCGCTGTCGGCGTAAAAGAGGTGGGATATCGTCTTTCGTACGGTTTTTTTGCGGTTGTTTTTTCAGCCGAGAGGGTGAGTATGGCTCCTGAAATAATCGATAGGGACGAAATCATCGTGGTCGGCGTGCGCACGGTTTTGGAAGTGGGCGTCGAGTCCGCCGGCTCCTTGTGGAAGGGCCACTTCCTCCCCCGGAAGGACGAAGTCAAGCGGGCGGAACGCCGGTACTACGCCGTATTCAATATTCTTCCCGACGACAAAAGCGGAAGATATGAATATGTGGCGGGGGTAGCCGCCAATACGCTGGAAGACATACCTGTCGGCATGGTCGGCTGGGTCATTCCCGCCGGCAAATATGCCGAAGCCGATGCGGTCGGCCACACCGGCATTGGCAGGGTATGCCGGGAAATTATCGCCGATTGGTTGCCGGATTCAGGCTATCTGCGGGTCAACAGCCCGATGTTTGCCTATACTCTGGACGAACGTCCCGATTCGCCGTCCGCCGAATGGAAAATCGACATACCGGTGGAAACTCCCGACGTACTTGCGGAGTTGGGTACGTGGTTGAGCGACAATTAGTCCTGTGGAACTCTTTTCCCGTGAAGTGGGAATTTTGGTAGACGCGGGCGCTTGCCGTGTCGTATAATGCTTTTTCCCCGAACCGTTTTCGCGCACTGTTTGACTCGTGAAAGGGCTACGGTATGAGACCGGATTACGAGTTGAAGGATGGCGTACTCAAAGTCTTCAAGGAACTCGATTTCGATTACGATGTGACATTCGATCGCGCCTGCAGCGAACTGGTTTCGTCACCCGAAAGCAAGCTGACCATCGACTTGTCCCGCATACACCGCATAACCTCGACCTATATCGGCCTGATGGCCGCCGCCTTTTTCCAGGCCCAGGCCCATGACAAGACCATCGACGTCATCGCCCACGGTCCCGTCCTGAACGCGCTCCGTCTCGCCGGTTTCGCCAATTTCATGCCTTTGACCGATTCGCGGCGGCTCGAGGTCAACAAAATGACGTGAAACGCAGGTAATGTGCCATAATTGAGGTATAAACATATCATCGCCCAGTAAAGAGGAGTCGTCCGTTCCCGCTTCCCGAGCGGAAGTGGCAATGCCCATTTCACTGCAAAACGATTGTCCGCTGCCGAATTCCTGTTTATTTCGCCGCGCCCAAAACCGTAAACAGGAATAAGGAAAACGCATGCCCGAACCGCATGAACCGCGTTTCAACATCCTCCTCGTCTATCCCGAAGCGCCCAAGGACAGTTACTGGAGCTTTTCGCACTCCCTGAAGATGATTGGCAAAAAGGCGGCCATGCCGCCCCTCGGGCTGCTGACCGTGGCGGCCATGCTTCCCGCCGACGAATTTTCCCCGCGCCTGGTGGACATGAACGTCGGGAAGCTTTCCGACGCCGATATCGAATGGGCGGATGTGGTGTTCGTTTCCGCCATGATTGTGCAAAAGGAAAGCTTGGAAAAAACGCTGTCCCGCATCAAGCGGTTCGGCAAGACCGTCGTCGCCGGCGGACCGTACACATCCACCGCCTATGCCGAGACGAAAAACGTGGACTGTTTCCTGATCGGCGAAGCGGAAGGGGTGTGGGAATATTTTCTGGCCGACCTCCGCAACGGAACATTGCGCCCCGCCTACGCCGCGCCGGTTCGGCAAGGCGAGTTCGACGCCATCGCCGCCTATTTCGGCGGACGGGCGCATCTGGCGCTGGCGGAATCCTTGTCCGACATCAACCGGTCGCCGCTGCCGCGTTTCGATCTGCTGAAGGTGGACGACTATTCGGTCATGACGGTGCAGGCGTCGCGCGGCTGTCCGGTCGGGTGCGAGTTCTGCGATATCTGGCGGCGGTTCGGCCGCAGCCCCCGCAACAAGCGGCCGGAGCGCATCCTGGCCGAGCTCGACGAACTGCGCCGGCTGGGCTGGAACGACGCCGTCTTCATCGTCGACGACAATTTCATCGGCAACAAGTCCAGGGCGTCGGAGATGCTCCATGCGCTTCTGGATTGGCAAAAACGCCATGGCTGGCCGTTCGCCTTCCTTACCGAAACCACGCTTTCGCTGGCCGACGACGACGCCATGCTCAGGCTCATGGCCGATTCCGGATTCACCTCGGTGTTTGTCGGCATCGAAACGCCGTGCGAGGAAAGTCTCAGGGAAACGCGCAAATTCATCAATACGCGGGGCTCATTGGCGGAAAAAGTGGAAAAAATCCAGCGGCACGGCATGCAGGTGATGTCCGGGTTCATCATCGGCTTCGACGCCGATCCCAAGGACATCGCCGATAGAATGATCGCCTGCATCCAGGACATGGGCATTCCGCAAGCCATGATCGGCTTGCTGAACGCTCTTCCGGACACCGATCTCCACGACCGGCTGGCGGGGGAAAAACGGCTTCTCGGCCAAACCACCGGCAACAACACCCACAACTTCGCCATGAATTTCGCTCCGGCCCGCCCGGCGGCAGACGTCGTGGCCGATTACAAACGGATTCTCCAAGCGGCGTATCCGCCCGACATGGCGAACTATTACCGGCGCTGTTCGATCCTGCGCGAACGCTGGCCCGGCCGCTCGTCCTGCGCGCCGGGAAAATTGCCCTTGGGAGTGAAGGTCCGCGCGTTCTTCCTCTTCCTGCTGGCGGCGCTCCGGAGCAGCTATCGTTTCTCCGCTTTCCGGTTTCTCGCCTCGACCTTGCTGTTCAAGCCGTCGTACCTGGAGCAGGCCATCACCCTGGGCGTCAAGGGGCATCACCTCTGGGCGATAACCCGGCAAGCGTTCGAAGCCGAAAAAATGCGCGTTCGCATGGACGCGCGGTTGAGCGAAGCGGCGGACTTCCTGCAACAAAAGCAATCGGGTTTGCGGAATGCGCTCGGGCGCCTTATTCCGGACACCATCGCCACGGCCGAGGAGCTGCCCGGCATGCTGGCGGCCATCGGGGCATCGTGCGCGAAAGCGGATGTCAGCGAGGAGCTGCGCAAGGCATTCCGGACGTTCAACGGTATTCTCAAGGAAATGGAAACCTACAAGAACCGCATACAAAAGGAGACGGAGCGGGAATTCCGCCATCTTTCCCGCGAAACGCGGAAAATGCTGGAAAAGGAACTGGATGCATTTCTGACGGCTATCGGAGACAAATTCGAGGCCATGCTCTTTCAGGCCGGCCCGGCGGAGGCTGTGTAAGGCATGAAGGTGGATTTCTTCGTAGAAGGAGGAGTCATGACCGATGCGGAACAGTTGCCTACCCCCCAACAGCCCTCCAAACAGCCGCGTTCGCGGTATTTCAGGCTTGTGCTGTATGGCGTGATCCTGGGCGCGGCCCTGGTCTGGGCGTGGAACGCATGGACCGAACGCGAACTCGAAAAGCAGGCTGAGATTGCCGCCGCCAAGGCGCGGGCGGCGGCCGAGGCCGAAGAACAGCGGCGTGCGGCGGTTGTCGTGTTGATGAAAGAGGTGATCGCCACCAAGGATTCGGGTGAGAGAATCAGGCGCTATGACGAAATTATGTCCATCTACAAGAATGATAACGGTGACTGGCCCAGAAAGTGCGTCGCTTGGGCCATGTACTGGAAGGGTCGTGCCGTATCGGATCCGGCCGAAAAGATCCGCCTGTTCGACGCGGTTATCGACAACTATCTGGCGGTGCGGAACGAGGAAGTACAGGGCTATGTGAGGTGGGCGGTTGATGAGCGGCTGGATCTGGCCGACGGCGG
>JAVBRW010000306.1:0-3476 GCA_031547475.1 Planctomycetota bacterium | reverse complement strand
CACCTCGAACGGGAAGTTATGCCGGGATAATTCGGGATTGACCTGGACGGCAAGGAACCCAAGTAATTTTGGAAATCACGGAATCAATAATAAGCTAATGAACGATTATCCTTGCAGCCGCGCTTGTCCGGGAATAATCGTTCATCGGCTCATTGAATCATCGTTGTTCATTGTCAATTTATGCCACGAAATCCGCCATCTCAGGCAAAATCCTTGACACCGTTGCCTTGTTTCGGTATTTTCTCCTAACACCTGCTCGGCATTACTCTATCCCGATCACTATTTCACACGCCCAACGCTTGCGCCGCCTCGACACGTGGAGTTTTCCGGCATCGCTTTACGGCATGAAGGGAACAGCATGGCAAAAGTGGAATTGAAAAATATCGAGAAAGTCTACGAAGGCAATGTCGTCGCCGTCCACAAGGCCAACGTCACCATCGAGGACGAGGAGTTCGTGGTATTCGTCGGGCCTTCCGGCTGCGGGAAATCCACCACGCTCAGAATGATCGCCGGCCTCGAGGAAATAAGTTCCGGCGATCTTCTCATAGACGGCGAACGCGTCAACCATCTGCCCCCCAAGGACAGGAACATCGCCATGGTGTTCCAGAACTACGCCCTTTATCCCCACATGTCTGTGTACGAGAACATGGCGTTCGGCCTCCGCATCCGCAAGATTTCGAACCGGGAAATCGACAGCCGGGTCCAGGCGGCGGCAAAAATCCTCTCCATAGAAAACTACCTCGATCGGAAACCGAAGGCCCTGTCCGGCGGCCAGCGCCAGCGCGTGGCGGTCGGGCGCGCCATTGTCCGGAACCCCAAGGTCTTTCTGTTCGACGAGCCCCTGTCCAACCTCGACGCCAAGCTCCGCGTGCAGATGCGCACCGAAATCGCCAAGCTGCACAACCGGCTCAAGGCGACCATGATTTACGTCACCCACGATCAGGTCGAGGCCATGACCATGGGCGACAAGATCGTCGTCATGAAGGACGGCATTATCCAGCAGATCGGTTCGCCCCTCCTTCTCTACGATCACCCCTGCAACCGCTTCGTCGCCGGCTTCATCGGCTCGCCGCCGATGAACTTCCTCGAAGGGAAAATCTCGGAGGAGGGCGGCATCATGCGGGTCCGGGGCGACGGCTTCAGCTTCGTGGTGGCGGACGAGCACAAGGACGCGCTCCTCAAGGCGCCGAGCGCCGACATCACCATCGGCATCCGGCCGGAACACCTCCGCATCGCCCGGGACGAACAGGACTCCATCCTCGACGCCCACATCACCGTCATCGAGGAGCTGGGGGCGGAAGCGCACATGTACATGTCCCGATCCGACGACGACAAGGAAAACCTCATCGCCCGCGTCGAGCAGCGCCACGGCTACCGGGTGGGGGAAAAGGTGAAGATCACGCCCGCCATGTCGCAGGTCCGCTATTTCGATCCGGCCAGCGGCCTGGCGCTTCTGGGCATTATCGGGCCTATCCGCATGTCCAGCCGCCGCGCCGCGCCCTGCGGCGAATGACAGATTCGGCCATTACGACCCGGAGGATTCCCGCATGAAACTGGGCAACTGGTACGACCGGAACGCCTACTGGATTTTCCCGCTCGCCTCGGTCCTGTTCATCATGGGGATGATGGTATTTCCGCTTGGCTATACGGTGTACAACTCGTTCACCAGCTGGAGCCTGACCCACGGCACCGGCGCCACCTACGTCGGATTCCGCAACTACGCCGACATCCTGTTCAACGACGAACGCTTCTGGGGATCGGTGTGGCGGACCTTCTATTTCACCGCCCTCGCCATGGTGGTCGAGGTGGTGCTGGGCGTGCTGATCGCCGTCCTTTTCGACGCCCGCGATTTCCGCGGCAAACGCCTGGCCCGCTCGATTTTCCTCATGGCCATGATGGCGACGCCGGTGGCGGTGGCGATGGTGTGGATGCTTATTTTCGAGCCGACCTCGGGCATCCTCAACTATCTCATGAGCGCGTCGGGGCTGGAAGGATTCCTCAAGGCGAATTTCGGCATCGGCAAAATGCTGTGGAACACCGACGCCGCCACCGTCATTCCCTCGCTCGTCCTCATCGACGTTTGGGAATGGACGCCCCTCATCGCCCTCATCGTCATCGCCGGGCTGGCGACATTGTCCCGGGAACCCTACGAATCGGCCATGGTGGACGGCGCCACCTCGTTCCAGATCTTTTTCCGCATAACGCTCCCGATGATGGCGCCGACCATCGGCGTCGCGGCGCTCCTGCGGCTGGTGGATTGTTTAAAGACGTTCGACATCATCTACACCATCACCCAGGGCGGCCCCGGCTTCGCGTCGGAGACGCTGAACGTCTACACCTACCAGATGTCGTTCCAATACTTCAACTACGGCTACGCCTCGGCGCTTCTCGTTCTTTTCTTCGTCCTGGTGCTGGGCATCAGCCTGCTCGTGACCTATCTCCGCCGCGGGCTGGAACTGTAGAAATTTAAGATTTAAGATTGTAGATTTAAGATTTATTTATCCCATAAGCGTTCCACTCGGGAAAAAATCTTAAATCTACAATCTACAATCTTAAATCAAGAAAACATTGCAAAGAGGGAAAGGTTCCACAATGTCCGCCATGCCGAAAGCGAAAAGTATGGATAGCGGCCGGATGTTCCGGAAGCTGGTGATGGACGTTCTCTATTACGGCACCATACTGCTGTGCGTGTTCTTCTTCCTGCTCCCGCTCTTGTGGATGCTCCTGAACGCGTTCAAGACGCCGCTGCAGATAGCCGAGTTGCCGCCCAAGCTGATTTTCACGCCGACGCTGGAAAATTTCATCAACGTCTTCAATTCGCAGAATTTTCTCCACTATATCCTGAACAGCCTGATCATCGCCGGCGGCAGTACCCTCCTCGGCCTTGTCCTCGGCCTGCCCGCCGCCTTTTCCATCGCCATCTACAAGCAGAAGAAGTTGGCAGTGTTCATCCTTATTTCGCGAATGGTGCCGGGCATAACCTTTCTCCTGCCGCTGTTCATCATGTTCGGCTGGCTCGGGCTCATCGACACCTATACCTCGCTCATCTTCAGCCACCTGCTGGTCGGCCTGCCGTTCATCGTCTGGGTCATGGTGCCGTTTTTCGAATCCATTCCGAAGGATTTGATGGACGCCGCCCGGGTCGACGGCTGCAGCATTTTTCAGACGTTCAGGAAAATCATCCTGCCCATCTCCATGCCGGGCGTCGTCACCGGCGGCATTCTGTCGTTCATCTTTTCGTGGAACAACTTCATGTTCTCCCTCGTCCTGGCCGTCCACAAGACGAAAACGGTTCCCGTCGCCATCTACAATTTCATCGGCTACGCGCAGATCGATTGGGGCGGCCTGATGGCGGCGGCCGTCATCATCACCCTGCCGGTATTGGTCATCACCGTGGTGACGCAGAAGTACGTTATTCGCGGATTGACGGCGGGAGCGGTGAAGGGATAGGGGAGCGATTTCGAGTTGTGATAAAC
>JAVBRW010000148.1:0-8446 GCA_031547475.1 Planctomycetota bacterium | reverse complement strand
TCTCTGCAAATATCGTGAAGCGAAAAAAGCGGGCAGGGAGGAACTTGCCAGCAAAATTATCAAACGCATTCCTTTGCCATGGCAACTTGCGAAGGTCGGCAAGGCTGCCGTGGGCGTGAACGGCCTGGAGGAAATGGGGTTCGATCTTTCCGAAGCAGTCGATCACTTCGGCCGGACCTGGCTGAATGAATAAAAAGAGGATTGAATCCATTCTCGATAGTTATGTCGCCATGTTTATGTCTTCCCGGCAACAAAACCGGAAAAACGGTCGGCAAAACTACCTCGACACGGTTTTGGAGACTGCGGGCCTCATTCGCCGGTCGGCGGAGCTGGGGGATTTTGAAGAAGGGCTCCGCATTCTGCAATCCACCCAGGAGTACGATCTCCAATATCTCGCCAAAAACGAAAGCGATCGCGAAAAAAGCAACGCCACCAAGGAAAACATCGCCTGCGGCGAATGCCATTACCGCACCCTGAAAAATCACTCCGACATTTACCGTGTCCACGTGGCGCCCGGCTTTGTCCGGGGCGATCGCGTCAAAGGCGTTCTTCCCAAGGACGGCATGCAGAAAGCGCTCGCCAGCCATTTGCGCCACATGGGCGCGCGCCATTCGCTTTTGCTTCCGCACGAGGAGGCGGAGCTGGTCGCCGCCCTGGTCGCGCTCATCGAGGTCATGATTCGCCGCTACACCGAAATGCAGGAGGAGGTGGTGGTACCCGCCAATGGTGCGAATGGGTATTGATTTTTGTCGCTCCATGCAAATTTACGAAAACAAAAGAAAAATAACCTTGACCAATAGCCATGCCGGTGCTATTGTTTATTTAGCTAAAAACTAAATGCTAAATGCCTCGTCTGTATCGCGTTGCCTATCACGCATATTGCCTGTTACGGCTCACGGATTTACACAAAATCCAACATTTTGCTCTGATCGCCTATGTCGGCCCGATCCCGGGCGTGGGATAATTTTTACGTGCGTATACAAGGAGGAACTATGCGTAAACAAATGTCGAGTTTCGCGTTATGTGTTCTCGTGCTTTTCGGTATTCTCGTTCCCGCCGTCCAGGCAGGCCAAATCACCATCCAGATCGGCTACGAAAACCACCCCGGCGAACCCATCGATCTGGGCTGCAAGGAATGGAAACGCCTGATCGAGGAAGAGAGCAAAGGCACGATGAAGGTCGATCTGTATCCTTCCAGCCAGCTCGGCACCAAAAACGACATCATGGACCAGATGATCGCCGGCGACACCGTCGTCACCCTGGCCGACGGTTCGTTCTTCGCCGAGCGCGGCGCTCCCGACTTCGACATCATCGCCGCCCCCTACATTTTCGACAACTGGGATCAGTGCTGGAAACTGCTCAAATCCCCGTGGTGGAAGGAACAGACCGATCTCCTGGCCAAGAACGGCCTCAAGGTCCTGGCCGCCAACTGGATTTACGGCGATCGCAACACCCTCACCGTCAAGCCGGTCCGCACCGTGGCCGACCTCAAGGGCATGAAGATCCGCGTCCCCAACAACCCCATGTTCATCGCCACCTTCGAAGCGCTGGGCGCCACCCCGACCCCGATGCCCCTCGGCGACGTCTACACCGCGCTCCAGCAGCGCGTCATCGACGGTTTGGAAAACCCGCTGCCCGTCCTGTACAACGGCAAGTTCCAGGAAGTCGCCAAATTCCTGACCCTCGACAAGCACATCTCCTTCACCACCGTCTGGGTTTGCGGCACCACCTTCTTCGATTCGCTCACGCCCGAGCAACAGAAGATTTTCCTCGACTCGGCGGAAAAGGCCGGCCTCTACAACAACGTGGTCGTGGAAAAGGCGACTGTGGAAGTGCTGGGAAAATTCAAGGCCGAAGGCGTCGAAATCATCCAGCCCGACATCAAGGAATTCCAGAAGGCGGCCAAGGCCATTTACCAGAATCCCGCCGTCACCAAGAAGTGGACCCCCGGCCTCTACGACCGGGTTCGGAAGGAAATGCAGTGATTGAACCGCTCCACACGAAGGGCGCGGCCGTGGCCGCGCCCTTCGCCGGGGATATCCATGAAAGGTGAACGAATGGGCCAACCCCAATCCCTCATCCGCCACGGGGTATGGAATGCCGACATGTACATCGCCTGCGCCGCCTTGGCCGTGCTGGTGGCGATTACCATTTCGGGCGTGGTCATGCGCTACCTGGTCAACAGCCCCTTCCGCTGGACGGAGGAGGTCCAGCTCATGTGTTTCGTCTGGGTGATATTTTTCGGCGCCTGCTCGGTGGCGCGCAACCACGGGCACATCGCCATCGACGCGTTCGTCAACATATTCCCGAAGTTTCTGCGGAAGAGCGCGAATTTCATCAGCAACGCGATCAGCATTCTCCTCCTGGTCTACCTCGGGTACCAGTCGTGCCGGCATACCCTGCAGATGTACAACAGCAACCGGCTCACTCCCATCCTCGCCGTCCCCTACGCTTTCATCTACGTGGCGGTGCCGCTGTCCTGCCTGGTCATGACGCTGGCCTATGCCTGGCGCCTGGCGTGTTCGCCGAAAACGGAGGGCGCCGATGTCTGACACCATCCTGCTCTGCATCGTGGTCATGCTGACCTTCCTTTTTTTCGGCATTCCGGTATTCGTCGCCCTGCTGGCCGGTACCGCCTGCTATTTCGCCCTGTCGACGGTGCCGACGCTCATCCTCGCGCAGCGCATGATTTCCGGCGTCGAAAACATCCCGCTCCTCGCCGTGCCGTTTTTCGTCTGCGCCGGCGTGTTCATGAACTATACGGGCGTGACGCGAAGGGTGATGGATTTTTGCGAAGTGCTTATCGGCCGGCTCCCCGGCGGCCTGGCGCAGGTGAACATCCTCCTGTCGACGCTGATGGGCGGACTGTCCGGATCGTCCCTGGCCGACGCCGCCATGCAGTCGAAAATGCTGGTGCCGGAGATGGAGCGGAAAGGATTTTCCAAGGAATTCTCCTCGGTCGTGACCGCCACCTCCGCCATGATCACCCCGCTCATCCCGCCGGGCATCGCCATGATCATCTACGGCTCCATCGCCAACGTCTCCATCGGCAAGCTGTTCATCGCCGGCATAGGACCCGGCGTGCTGTTGTGCGTGACCATGATGATCCTGGTCGGATTCATTTCGAAAAAACGCGGCTATTCGTCCCTTCCGGCGGACGAAGTCGAGAAAATTGGCCTGGGGCGCGCCTTCTGGAACGCGTTCTGGCCGCTCCTGCTGCCGGTCATCATCATCGGCGGCATCCGGCTGGGGGCGTTCACCCCGACCGAGGCGGGATCGGTCGCCATCGGCTACGCCATCCTCTTGGGCGTCATTTACCGCGAACTGCGGCCGACGGACATCGTGCGCGCGCTGAAGGAAACGGTGGTCACCACCGCGTCCATCATGCTCATCGTCGGCGCCGCCTCCGCCTTCGCCTGGGTCCTGACCCGCGAAAAGATACCGCAGGCGCTGACCGCCTTCATGATCTCCACCATTTCCGACAAATACATGTTCCTCATGGCGGTCAACCTGTTCCTGATCATCGTCGGCATGTTTATCGAAGGAAACGCCGCGCTGATCGTGCTGGTGCCGCTTCTGGTGCCGGCCGCCAAGGCGTACAACATCAACGAAATCCAGTTCGCCATGGTGGTCATATTCAACATGGCCATCGGCAGCCTGAGCCCTCCGATGGGAACGCTGATGTTCGTCACCTGCGGCATTACCAGGTGCTCGTACAAGACATTCATCCGGGAGGCGGTGCCGTTCTATGTGCTGCTTATCGTCTGCCTCATGATCATGACCTTTGTTCCCTTCTTCTCGCAGGGCATAGTCAATTTGTTCTATGATTGAGTGGAGCTTTCGGATGCCCCTTGTCGACGCCCTCGACGAACCAGCGCTTGAATTCGAACGCCCGTCCCTGACCGACGTCGCCTACCGGAAGTTGCGCGAAAGCATTCTGGTGGGCGAGTTGTCGGCGGGCGATCGGGTGGTGGTGAACGATCTGGTCGCGAAATGGCGCATATCCAACACCCCCATCAAGGAGGCGCTGAACCGCCTGGTGGCGGAGGGATTGGTGGAGACGCTTCCCCGCCGGGGCATGCGGGTAAGGCTGTTCAACGCCAAGGAGCTGCGGGAATTTTTCGAAATCCGCACGTTATACGAAATTCACTGCGGGAAGGTGGCGGTGGCGATCATCGGCAGCCGTCCCGAAGTGATCGAGGAATTGCGGGATATTCTTGCCCGGACGCGGGATTGCCTCGCCGACGCGGGCAGCTATTTGAAATTGTTCAGGCTGGACGAGTCGTTCCACAAGCGCATCGTTGGCTTGTGCGGCAACGCCATGCTGATCGAAACGTTCGATCGGCTGCAGGCCAACACGCTCACCATCGGCATCTACGCCAACCGCGCCTCGCCCCTCCACCGACAGGAGGAGACGTACGCCGAGCACAGCCGCATCCTGAGCGCGCTGGAGCGGCGATCGGAAGAGGGAATGGTCGAAGCGATCCGCGAGCACCTCGGCAACACGGCACGGGATTTGCTGTCCATTTACCATCCCGAATCCGGGAGGCTTCCGGTGCGGGTATAATGAACCGTCCTACTTCTTTCCCGCCAGCGAAAACAGCGCCAATCCGCCCAGAATCAACGCTCCGCCCGCCAGCGTCCCCGTGTCGGGCGGCCGCGATTTCCAGATATATTCCATAATCCCCGCGAAAAACGGGGTCAGGAACATGTAGTTGGTGACATAGCTTGTCTTCGGCGCGATGGAAATGGCCTTGCCCCACAGGAGGTAGGCGGCCGCGCTCGGGAAAATCCCCATGTACATCATGGTCCAGAACTGCCACGGCGGCGCCGCCTCGGCCTGCCGGGCGGCCGCCGGCAGGAAAAACGCCAGCATGAGGGCGGAGGCGAAAAAGCTGTAGGTCGTGATGTCCAGTGACGGGTAGGTCCGGGTCATCCTCCGCTGGACGATGTTGTACAGCGCCATGATGACCGCCGCCAGTTGCGTCCAGAGAATGCCGGCGTTCAGGGACAGCGTTCCGTCCCACAGCGAGAGCACGAGAATGCCGCAGAACGCCAGCCCGATCGCCGCCCAGCCGGTCCATGGCAGGCGCTCGTCGTAAAAAACGGTCGCCAGCAGGGCGGTGATGATCGGCGTGGTGGCGATGATGATGCAACTGGTCGTCGGCCCCAGCGTGCCCGCCCCCTTGGCGAACAGGAAGAAGTACAGCGCCAGGCCGAGGAGGCCGGACAGGAAGAACCACGGGACGTCCCGGAGCGGCGGCGCCGCCGGCCTTCGCCACAGCAGCGCCGCCGCGCCGAGGACGGCCGCGCCCACCATGGTCCGCCACACGCCGACCGACATGGAGGTGAAGCTTTCCAGCACGATTTTGTTGCAGATATAGCTGGTCGCCCACAGGATGACGGTCATGAGCGCGTAGTGGTGGCAGTTGAGGAACGATCGTTTCATGCGGCGTCGCCTCCGGAGTATGAAAAAGCACCCGCCCAGAAGAGCGGGTGCTTCATGTATACGGTACAATACGGAAGCGGACCGTCAATTATTTTCCCGGGCCGGGCTTCAAATGACGCCCTGCGCCAGCATGGCGTTGGCGATCTTGACGAAGCCGGCGATGTTGGCGCCGAGCACGTAGTTGCCGGGCTGGCCGAACTTTTCCGCCGTGTCCTTGCAGTTTTTGTGGATCGACTTCATGATGCCGTGGAGCTTCGCGTCCACTTCCTCGCGGGACCACGACAGGCGGGCCGAGTTCTGGCACATTTCGAGGCCGGAGGTGGCGACGCCGCCGGCGTTGGCCGCCTTGCCGGGCGCGTAGAGGATTTTCTTCTCGATGAACAGGTTGACGCCTTCCGGAACGGTCGGCATGTTGGCGCCTTCCGACACCAGGCCGCAGCCGTTGGCGAGGAGCGCCTTGGCTTCGTCCAGCGAGACCTCGTTCTGGGTGGCGGAGGGGAAGGCGCAGTCGCACTTGACGCCCCACGGCCGCTTGCCTTCGAGATACTTGGCGGACTTGAACTTGTCGGCGTATTCCTTGATGCGGCCGCGCTTGACGTTTTTCAGTTCCTTGACGTAGGCGAGCTTGTCCGCGTCGATGCCGTCGGCGTCGTGGATGGAGCCGGCCGAGTCGGACAGGGTGACCGGCTTGGCGCCGAGCTGGAGCAGCTTTTCGACGGTGAACTGGGCGACGTTGCCGGAGCCGGAGACGGCGCACACCTTGCCCTTGAGGCCGTCGCCCTTGGTCGCGAGCATTTCCTGGGCGAAGTAGACGGAGCCGTAGCCGGTCGCTTCCGGGCGGATGAGTGAGCCGCCCCATTCGAGGCCCTTGCCGGTGAACACGCCGGTCACTTCGTTGACGATGCGGCGGTACTGGCCGAACATGAAGCCGATTTCGCGGGCGCCCACGCCGATGTCGCCGGCCGGGACGTCGGTGTTGTGTCCGATGTGGCGGTAGAGTTCGGTCATGAACGATTGGCAGAAGCGCATGACTTCGCCGTCCGACTTGCCCTTCGGATCGAAATCGGCGCCGCCCTTGCCGCCGCCCATCGGGAGGGTGGTGAGGCTGTTCTTGAACGACTGCTCGAAGCCGAGGAATTTGAGGATGGAGAGGTTGACCGAGGGGTGGAAGCGGAGGCCGCCCTTGTAGGGGCCGATGGCGGAGTTGTACTGGATGCGGAAGCCGCGGTTGACATGAAGCTGTCCCTTGTCGTCGACCCACGGCACGCGGAAAATGATCTGCCGCTCCGGTTCGACAATGCGCTCGAGGATGCCGGCGTCGACATAGCGCTTGTCCGCGTCCACCACCGGCGCCAGGGAATCGAGGACTTCCTCGACCGCCTGGAGGTATTCCGGTTCGTTGGGGTTGCGCCTCTTGACGCCTTCGAAAACTTTTTTGGTGATATGCACGGTCCTGCTCCTTCCTACGAACTGCTTGCTGGCGCTGCACAACAATATTGACATTGCACCCAAGGCAATGCTGACATGTCCGTTCGCGTTCCGCCGCTCCGCGATTGGGGGCGGAAAAATTCGGGGATCTATTAAATCGCGAAAAAGACGCGATTGCAAGAAATTATCGCTTTTTGGGAGGATTTTTTTTTGGCCGGCGACAAAAAAAGCCCCCTCGCAACGGAGGGGGCGGATGTTCCGGGCCGAATGCCCGTAGATATTGTATAGGTGGAGTTCACATTGGATCGAACCGGCCGGACGGCGTCAGTTTATACCGGTAGCTCCGGTAGCGCCTTCCCATGCCCACATTGAGCAATATGAACGAGACGACCATGGCGACAAATCCGAAACCGGCCATATAGGAAAAGCCTGTCATCAAGCCGATGAGCATCAGCAAGAACCCGCCGATGAACCCGTACATCTGCCATTTGAGCGATCCTTGCGTGTTGCCCGGCGCCTGCTTGCTGCTAACCCGGGACGAATCTTTGATTGTGGTGTCCATGACTAATCCTCCTTTCATTCGAGGCGCCATCATCCTTCCGGGCGCCGCAAGAGCGGAACGCCGGTTTTTGGCCGGCCCTCCTATGTTTTATTGTCAAAACTTTTTGTTTTTCCTTCACGGGAATTTTGAAACAGTCCATGGTTGCAACCGGTGCCGCGTCATATATAATGGTAGTTTTTGCCCGCAAACGAGTTGAAAGGAACTATAAAATGGCGCCAAGAATCGTGATTACCGGCATTGGTTTGACCTCGCCCCTGGGCGACAATCTTGCCGATCTGCGGTCCGCCCTGTTGGAAGGAAAGGGCGGGGTGGGGAAGATGACCCCCCGTTATATGGACGAATGGCCGGCCGGCATTTGCGCTTTCCCCATAGCGAAACACCAGAGCAAAAAGGACGCCCGGCGCGGCACCCGGGCGGGTCAGGTGTCGATTTATTGCGGGCGGGAGGCGCTTCTCGATTCCGGCATCGATCCCGAAAAAACCGATCCGTCCCGCATCGGCGTGTTCATCGGCACCACCGAGCACGGCAATGTCGAGACGGAAAACGAGGTGGCCAACATCAAGGAGTTCGGCTACGACGTCAAATATTGGTCGCACCACCACAATCCGCGATCCATTTCCAACAACCCGGCCGGCGAATTGTGCCTGAACGCGCGCATCACCGGGCCGCACTGCTGCATCGGCGCCGCCTGCGCGGCGGGGAACTACGGGCTGATCTACGGCGCGCAACAGCTTCTCCTCGGGGAAGTCGACGTGGCGGTGGCCGGCGGCGTGTCGGAGGCGATCCGCACGTTCGGCATTTTCGCCTCGTTTTTGGCGCAGAACGCGCTGGCGCCCCTGGGCGACGATCCGAAAACGGCTTCGCGGCCGTTCGACAAAAACCGCCGCGGCATCGTCATCGCCGAGGGCGGCTGCCTGTACACGCTCGAACGGCTGGAGGACGCGGAAAAGCGCGGCGCCAAAATTTACGGCGAACTCCTCGGCTGGGCGGTCAACACCGACGCCACC
>JAVBRW010000442.1:0-6786 GCA_031547475.1 Planctomycetota bacterium | reverse complement strand
ATGCGCCGCGCACACCTAAAACGTCATCCCGGCGTCTCAACGCCGACCCGGGCGAAAAACGGGATCTTGTGCCGGGATAATTCGGTACAGACAATCGCTACACCTGAAACCCGGAGTAACATTTACGACATCGGAACCAATTGGTCAATCAATGCACCACGGCGCCTTTCCGGATGAACGCCTCGCACTTGTCCGCCGGCAGCGCCGGGCTGTACAGGTAGCCCTGGATGCGGTGGCAGCCGAGGTTCTGCAGCGCTTTGAGCTGATCGACATTGTCGACGAATTCGACCAGGGATTGGATGCCGAGGGAACGGCACAGCTCGGCAATGGTGAAGATGATTTCCGAGCTGTGGCGGCTGGTGGTGACGTCCTTCGACAGAACGCGATCAATCTTGATGGTGTCGACCGGAAACTGTTTCAGGTAAACGAGCGAGCTGTGCCCCATGCCGAAATCGTCGATGGCGAGGTGAACGCCAAGGGAATGTATCTGATCGAGAATGTCGGTCCGCGAACCTCCCTGCAGGGCGGCCGATTCGGTGACCTCCACCTCCAGGAGGCCTTTGGGTATATTGTAGCGCCGCACCATGTCGGCAATTTCGCCGACAATGCCGCCGTCGTCCAACTGGTGGACCGACAGGTTGACGGACATGGTGACGTCATCGATTCCCGCGCTGCGCCAGCGGTCGTACTGGCGGCACGCCTCCTCCAGGCCCCACGCTCCGAGCTGCTTGATCAGGCCCGCCTCCTCGGCAAGGGTGATGAACAGCCCGGGCGGAATGCGCCCGAGGTTCTGGTGGTTCCAGCGCATCAGCGCCTCGACCCCGAACACCTTGCCGGTCAGGCTGTCGACCTGCGGCTGGTATTCCATGAACATTTCGCCGCGGGCGGCGGCGCCGGCGAGATCGTTGGCCAAGGACCGCGACAGCGCGCGCGCCTCGCCCGTGATCACGTAGTCCGGATTGCCGATGCTTTCGGCGTAGCCGGGCATGAGCTCGCGGAACGCCTGGTTGAACGCCTCCTTTTTCATGGCCGCGGCGACGCGGACGAACGGCAGGTAGATGAAGGCGCCGACCGCGATATTGACCAGTTGCAGGGCCGATCCGGCGTACGAGCCGGTCGCGGCGTAGCCGCCGATGATGACGGGCGCGGTCCAGTCTATCTGGTTGATGGTGAAGGGGACGAGGCCCCAGAAGGTCGCCAGGTAGGCGACAAGGCACTGCACCAGCGGCACGAGCAGGAAGGGAATGAGAAATATCGGGTTGAGCACGATGGGCAGGCCGAACATGATCATCTCGTTGATGTTGAACAAGGCCGGCAGAAGCGAAATCTGCGCTATTTTCGCCATCGATCCGCGCCGGGAGGAAATGAACACGGCGAGGATGAGGCAGATGGTGGCGCCGCTGCCGCCCATGGAAAGGTAGGCGTCGAAAAATGTTTTGGTGAAAATGAACTGCGGCGCCGCGCCTTCGGCCACCGCCAGCATGTTGGCTTCCATGGCGGGAACGTAAATCGCGGTGGTGACCGGTTCCAACAGGTTGGAACCGTGAATGCCGAAGAACCAGAAAAAGTGGCGGATGAACGTATACAGCATGGCGGTGGAGAACGTATTCCCCATTTTGGCGAACGGGACGCTGAGCATGTCGTAGATGAATTGGTGCAGGCTGTCGATGCCGAGGGCGACAGTGGTCGTCTTGAAGAGGGCGAACAGCACAATGGTGACCATGCCGGGGAACATGGAGGAGAAGGCGTAGGCGATGGAAGCGTCCGCCTCTTCCGAATAAAACGAAATATTGAGCCACGACACCCGCTTCAGCCGCAAAAACACCAGGGTCGAGGCAAAGGCGACAATTATCGACAGGAACAGCCCGTGAATCCCCAGCCAGAAAAAGGGAATGGCGTTCCCCGGCGGTTGCGCCGATCCCGCCAGGTGGGCGAGGGGATAGGGCTGGACAAGCGTGACAAGGCAGGCGAGGCTGACCAGCGCGGCCACGGCCGGGTGCATGTCCTTGTTATGATTTTGGCTGTTGTGGTATTCGGCGAGGCTGAAACTGATGGTCAGGAGCATGATGAGGGACAAGATGTTCAGCGTGCCGTCGGAGATATGGACGCTGATCATCTGCCAGTCGGCGCCGAACACGGATTGCATGAATTCCTGATAATTTCTCAGGGGAAAGTTGGAAATGAGGATGGCGACGCAGCCCGCCATCACCAACGGAAGGGTAAGGGTGAGGCCGTTGCGGACCGCCTT
Organism: Planctomycetota bacterium; assembly: GCA_031547475.1. Taxonomy (GTDB): domain Bacteria; phylum Planctomycetota; class SZUA-567; order SZUA-567; family SZUA-567; genus JAJBSZ01. The sequence continues at coordinate 4,538 of JAVBRW010000442.1, read as the reverse complement.
CAAGTACGGGTTCCACAACAGTCGCTTCATGAATCCAGAAAAGGAGTCGAATATGTTTTCACCCAACGCGCATTCCCTTCTCCGGCTTGGTTCCGCAGAAGGTACTATTCTACGTATAATTTATTATTTTTCAAGAGTTTTGCCCCTTTCGGCGGCCGGAGGAAAGACCGGGGAATAAATGGATACACTATCAGTTTGGTGTTTTTCCGGCCATTTCATCTCATCGTCAGGAACGGGTTGCCGGTCAATTCGTGCCTGGCGGTGGTTCCCGGGCCGTGGCCGGGATGGAGTACCGCGCTGCCCGGCAGCGATTTCAACAATTTCACCACGCCGGAAACAAGGGCGAGGCCGTTGCCGCCGGGAAAATCGCTGCGGCCGACGGATCCGGCGAATACGGTGTCGCCGGTAAACACTTCGCTCCCATCCCCAAGTATATAGACCATTTCCCCCGGTTCGTGCCCCGGCACTTCCACCGCCCGCCATTCCATCCCGGCGGCGATGAATTTTTCCCCGTCCTTGAGGATGCGGCCGGCCGGTCCGCAGATGACGGGATTGCCGATATAGATGCTTAGATTCAACTGCGGATCGGCCGCCCGCCTGGCCGTCTCGGCCGAACAGGCGAGGACGGCGCCGGGCCAGTCCGCCAGCAGTTTGTCGACGCCGCCGATATGGTCGGCGTGGGAATGGGTCAGCAGCACCATTTCCACCTCCAGCCCGAGTTTCCGGACAGTCTCGCCGATGCGCCCGGCTTCGGCGCCCGGATCGATGACGACGCACGGTTTCGGTCCGTCCGACGGCTGGTCGGAGTAAACGATATGGCAACAGGCGGCGAGATCGCCGACTTCGAGGGATTTTACCGGCATTGGTTCTCCATTGGGGGCAAGGCCAAATCTTTCCGGGTGAACAGCGGCATGGCAACCCGGTCGATATGCTCTTTCAGCGGCGGATGGGCAATCGTCCCGTACAGAACCGCATCCACCGATACGGGCAGAGAGCTTTCCTCGAACATGCCGCGCAACCGGGCGAGTTCGTCCACGGTCAAATCGCCGTGAATCGCCAAATCGATGTCCGAATTGGGGCGGAACTTCCCCGTCGCGCGCGATCCGAACAGATCGACCCGCTCGATGCGGCCGGCGAAACAGGCGAAAATCCGCCGGAGGATCGCGATGTTTTCGGGGGAAAGGCCGTGGTCAGGCACGCTTTTCCTTTTCGAAAAAAGTGCGCAGCGATTCGAGCAGGGGAAAATACGACTCGTCGATCGCTTTGACAATGGCGTCGAACCGTTCGGCGTCGTAGGTGTGCGACATCAGGTTGCGCGCCTCCAGCGCGTTCATCCAGGACTGGCCGTCCCCGATTATCCCGGTTTCGAACGCTTTCCTGATCACTTCCCTCGGCGAAAAGACGGGGAGGACGATGCCCGTGTATTTCAGATAATCGCCCATGGTTTTCCAGGCCAGTTCGAACGAAAATTCGTAGCGCTGCACCAATCCTTCCTTGCCGATTTGGTTCAATTCGCCCCGGCGAAGCATTTCCAGGCCTTCCCGCAACAGGGCGAAGGCTTTGTCGAAATTTTCGTAGCGGTAGCGCCAGCGTTCGATATCGTCAATCATGATGGAGCAACCCCTTGTCATTCCTCGAACTTAACCGCTTTCACTTCCCCGTTTTCCAGAATGCCGTAATAGCCGTCCAGCCACGGCGGCAGCGAAACCAGCCGCCCGCGCCGGCCGACCGCGTCGACTTCGCGCTCGTAATGCGAATGGATGTGGCCGCAGATCAGGAGATCGGCGCCCATGGCCAATTCCTTCCTGACCGCGCTTTCGTCAAACATGTCGCCGGTCCGGCCGCTCCCCTTCCGGGCACCCATGCGGCCCTGCTGGTGGCTGACGATGGATTCGATGAGCCACCACGGCGCCCAGCGCCAGAACGCCACGCCGAGTCTGCCCTGCAGGAGACTCCGGAGCATCATGAACGCCCTGTCGCCCAGGCACAAGGCGTCGCCGTGCACGCACGCCACCGTTTTCCCGCCCTGATGAAAGCGGTAGCGGTGGCCGTGCGGCTCGATGCCGAAATCGGTGAGCCGCGACACGGTGAAGCCGCGCTTCAGTTTGAGAAAACCGGGATAGCGGGTGACCGGATCGAAGCCGAGGCCTTCGCCGATCACGAAATCGCGGTTGCCCGACACATGGTGGATTTCCATGCCGTTCTCCGCCGCCAGCTTGAACAGGCTGAGGGCGGCGGAATAATCGCCCACCACATGGCTGCGGCGCTCGAACCAGAAGTTGAAGGCGTCGCCGAGGAGGATCAGCGACTTTGTTTCGTTCTCGATGGAGGAGAGAAACCGGGCCAAACGCTCGTTTTCCCGCACCGCCTCTTCCCGCGCCCGCCGGTTGGGCGCGTCCAGCGGCTTCAGATGCATATCGGCCAAAATGAATATCCGGTCTGGGGATGGCATGGGGGCACCTTGTGTATCGCGCGAGTTTCCTATGGATTTTTTTCGGTAATTTCCTAAAACTGTCTAATTGGACGGAAATACCTCGAACCGGGCGTTCGGACGACCGAATGCCCGGGGCGCGATGTTTCCGCCTGAATTATGGTTACCCGCATGGGGGCGGTCAAACAAATATTGCTCCATGGGGGATGTCAAACAGTCATATTTCCCTGCATGATGAAGGAAAAGCGATCATGACCGAACCCGAAGCCGCCGCTCCCGCCGCTCCGCAGCCCGCTCCGGCGGCGGATGTCCCCGCCCCGCTTCCCGAGGGCGTCACCTACTGCAATTTCGACGATTTTTCCAAAATCCGCCTGACCGTGGCCGAGATTGTCAAGGCCGAACCGCATCCGAAAGCGGACAAGCTGATTAAAATCCAGATCCGCCTGGGCGATCGGGAAAAGCAGATTTGCGCCGGCATCCGCGCCTATTACGAGCCGGAACAGCTTATCGGCCGGCGCATCGTGGTGGTGGACAACCTGGAACCCCGGAAACTCCGGGGCGAACTGTCCAACGGCATGCTCTTGGCCGCCCACGGCCCGGACAACACCATTTCCCTGGTGACGCTGGACAACCCGAACTTCCCCACCGGAGGCCAGGTGTCGTGATGGCAAAGGCGCGCGGACTCGGCCGGGGGCTGGAAAGCCTCATCCCGGCCGCACCCAAAAAGGAAGCCGAACCGGCCCCGGCGCCCGCCGGCGCCGACGGCGTGTGGGAATTGGCGGTGGCGGACATCATGCCGTCCCGCTGGCAGCCCCGGCTGGATTTCGACAAGGAGCGGCTGGAGGAATTGGCCGCCTCCATCGCCGCTCACGGGCTTATCAACCCGCTGGTGGTGCGGGCGCTTCCCGACGGCAAATACGAATTGATCGCGGGCGAGCGGCGGCTCAGGGCCATACGGGACGTTCTCGGACGGGCCAAGGCGCCGGTCAGGCTGATGAACGCCGAAGACGCCAAAATGCGCGAACTCGCCCTGGTCGAAAACCTCCAACGGGACGATCTGAACCCGATGGAGGAGGCGGCCGCCTACCGGGAGCTGCGGAACGAACTTGGCATCACCCACGAAGCCATCGCCGAGCGGTTGAAAGTGTCGCGCCCGAAAATCACCAACACCATGCGCCTTCTCGAGCTTCCGGAAGAAGTGAAACGGATGGTGGTGGATGGCAGCCTGACGGCCGGCAGCGCCCGCGCGCTTCTGGCTCTTCCCAGCCCGGTCGCGCAGATTAAGCTGGCGAAGCGGGCGGTGGAGGAGGGGTTGTCCACCCGCCGGGTCGAACAATTGGCGGCGGAAAAGCAGAAACAGCCCGCCGCGCCCCAGCCGGACAAGCGCCGTCCGCCCCACATCGAAATGCTGGAGGAGCGGCTGCGTCAGCATTTCAGTTCCAAAGTGCGGGTGGAGGATGATGGCGGCAAGGGCAGGATTGTGCTGGAATATTATTCGGTGGAGGACGCCCAGCGTTTGCTCGACCGCATGGGATTGCCGCCGGAGTAGACAGGAATTTTGAGATTCTCTTTGCAGGGTGTCGGACAGCCATGAATCCAAAGCACAAAAGAACCTTGGCCGCTTTGATGGGATCTCCGACGCCCAAGAGCCTGCCTTTCCGGAATGTTGAGTCGCTGCTGGCGGCGCTTGGATGCGAAGTAGCGGAAGGTGAAGGATCGAGGGTTTCCTTCAATTTGAAGGGAAGATCCATGACGCTGCACCGTCCCCATCCGGGCAAGGATATACAGTCCTATCAAATTCGCGATGTGAAAGGTTTTCTGAAAAAGGCAGGAGTACAGCCATGAGTGAAGGAATCATGAAATACAAAGGCTATTCCGCCATGATAGAATACAGTCCCGAGGATGGTTGCCTGGTCGGGAGAGTTCTGGGCATTGACGACATAATCAGCTTTCATGGGCAAAGCGTCGACGATATGCAGCGGGAACTCAAAATTTCCATCGACGAATACTTGAAAGCGTGTGAAAAGTTCGGGAAAAAACCGGAACGTCCCCGCTCCGGAAAGTTACTGCTGCATTTGCCGGTTGAGTTGCATGCGCAGGTAACGCG
>JAVBRW010000014.1:0-9651 GCA_031547475.1 Planctomycetota bacterium | reverse complement strand
ACCTTTATGCCTAGTTAATCACCTGACTGTAAACCGCCGTATGCCATATAAGGCACGTTAGGTGGTTTGAGAGGCGGGAACAGCGAGGAACCCGCCTACTCGATTTTTTCATCCCGAATGTATAGCGTGCGTTACGTTAATCCTCCGGCTTGTCCCTCCCGTCGGCCATGCGGACGAGCTTGGGATCGAAGCGGGCGACGATTTCCACCAGATCGCTTTGGGCAGCCATGACTTCCTCAATGTTCTTGTAAGCCATCGGGCATTCGTCCAGGCCGGCGGACAGCAGGGTGACGCCGCGTTCGTCGAGGAAATCCTTCATCTGGCGCTTGGTGAAGGTCGAATACGCGGCGTTTCGGCTCATCCGGCGTCCGGCGCCGTGCGAGGCGGAATGGAGCGATTCGGCGTTTCCCTTGCCGCGCACCACAAACCCGGGCGTCGCCATCGAGCCCGGGATGACGCCCAGCACGCCGGCCATGGCCGGCGTCGCGCCTTTCCGGTGCACGACCACGTCGCGGCCGCCGTACGTTTCGCGCCAGGCGAAATTGTGGTGGTTTTCCACATCGGCAATGGCTTCCGCCTTCAGGTGCCGCGCGATCCGGCGGTGAATCAACTCGTGGTTGGCGGCGGCGTATCGCCCCATCAGTTCCATCGCCGCCCAGTATTCGCCGCCCTCCGCCGAGTCGAGATCGAACCAGGCGAGGAACGATTGTTCTTTCGACAATTCCGGGCGTAGCCTGGCGGCGAGTTTGGAATAATGCTGCGCCCCCGGTCCGCCGACGCCGCGCGAGCCGGAATGGGACAGCAGGGCAAGGTATTCGCCGGCCGGCAGCTCCTTGCCGGCGTGGCGGCCGGCCGCGGCCGGGTTGGACCAGAGGACGGCGGGCTTGTCCAGGGCAAGGATGCCGAACTCGACGAAATGGTTTCCCGATCCCGATGTGCCGAGTTGGCTCCGCGCCTTGTCCCGGTTGGCGCGGGTGACGGGGGAGACGCTCCAGTCGAGATCCATCACTTCATGATCGAGCGGCGTGCGGAATTGGGCGCCGACCCCGAATGCGGTTTCGCGGAGCAATGCGTTCCTGAGTCGTTCTGCCTGGCCGGTCAGGTCGGACGCCGGGAGATCGAGGACGGTCAGCTTCATGCGGCAGGCGATGTCCATGCCGACCGCGTAGGGGATGACGGCGTTGTCGGTGGCGAGCACGCCGCCGATGGGCAGGCCGTAGCCCTGGTGCGCGTCCGGCATGAGGGCGGCCGCCACCGAAATGGGCAGGCTTTTGGCGTTTTCCATCTGCTTGAGGGCGCCCGCTTCGATGTCGCCGCCCCACTGCTTGTACGGTATGGTCATTTTGATTCTATCTCTCACTTGTACGGCGGCCATTGGTCGAAGGTTTTGACGTCCGGTATCGCCCTGAACGCGGCGGATTCGACCCGGAGCAGCGGATCGAGAATGGCGGCCCTGAGTTCCACCTTGTAGCCGTTGCTTAGCGGAATGGTTTCGACCGTGATAATCGGCGGCGTCACTTCCGCCGATTCGAGCTGTTCGCCGGAATAGAACGAAACTTTTCCGCTGTCCGCCTCGATAAGGTAAAAGAAAACGGTGGCGTCCTTGTCCACGCCCGATCGCTTGCCCAGGAACGAACCGGATATCATTTTCTTCAGCACTACGCCGCCGTGGCCCTGTTTAATATCCTTGCCGAAAGCGATGATGAATCCTTTCTTGCGCAGGCGGGCGGTGCAGGGAATCGGCGGATCGAGGAACAGGTAGCGCACGTTCTGCTGCCGGTTCTTTTCGTTCACGTGCTTGTTCATTTCCTCGTAGACGAGTTCCTTCCAGTCGGGCGGCGGCGCGCCCAAATGCACCGGCGCGGGCGGCAGCGCTTTTTGCCCGGCCGGACAGGCGGAGGCGGCCAGGGCGATGAGGATTGACAACAAAACCACTGCCCGCGCCGGTGTGAGGGCGCGGGCGTTTTTCCGAGACGTGCGGTTCATTCCCCGTTCCTTTTTCGCATGTGTTCAAAATGCCCGTTATGGCTCCAATGCGTGCCGCAATTGGTGGGCGCGCCTTTCCAGCAGGCGTTTCTTCCGGGCGTCGTCCCACCGGTAGAAGCCGTTGCCCGCCCGGAGGCCGGTTTCGCCCTTGGCCACCTTGTCCTCCAGAACTTTCAGGACGGATTCGTCCTTGCAAAGCTGGGGCATGAGGTGGCGGGAAATGTCGAGGAAGGTGTCGAGGCCGCCCATGTCGGCGACTTCGAGCTGGCCGATCATGGGATAGCGGCGGCCGAAGGTGGATTTGATGACCAGATCGACCGTTTCCGCATCGGCGACGCCGCTTTGCACGATGTGGAGCGCTTCCCGGACGATGGCGAACTGGATGCGGTTGCCGATGAAGCCGGGAATGGCGCGCTCCAGCAGCACCGCCTGGAGGTCCATGCCCAGCATCAGCGCCTGGACCGCCGCGAGGTGTTCGCGCTTGGTGGCTTTTCCGGGGACGATTTCGACCAGCGGCACGAAATGCGGCGGATTCCAGAAATGGGCGATCAACAGGCGCTCGGGATGGCGCATTTCCGCCGCCAGTTCGTCGGGAGGCAGGCCGCTGGTGTTGCTGGCTATGACAGCCGTGTCGTCGACGACCGATTCGAGTTTGGCGTAGAGGGCGCGCTTCACCTCGATCCGTTCGGGGACGGCTTCCATAATCAGCGTCGCTTTGGCGACATCGTCGAAATTCGCGGTGGTGCGCAGGCATTTCAGGGTTGCCTCGAGATCGGCGGGCCGCGCCTTGCCGGCGTCAATCAATTCTTTGAGTATGCCGGTGGCGGTGTTCGGCACTTCCTTGAGGCGCGATGGATCTGTGTCGTAGAGCAGCATGTCGTGTCCGTGCCTTGCGAAATGGGTTGCGATGCCGATACCCATCAAGCCCGACCCCATCGTGACGTACATCGGTTTTGCCATGGCTCTCTCCTTTTTTGACACGTAAAGCCGAATTACCTCGCTTTCCCGCTGTATTTTCAGCGCAATTTGGTTGGGGGTTTCTTGACGCCGCCTTTGCTACCGTTTCATTCCCCGCTTGAATTCATCGAGCGTATTGCAGGTCGCCGCCAAAGCGGTGAGCGCATCGAGTTCCGTCCAGTTCGTGCTGGCAGCCACCGACTTTTTTATGGAGGCAGGCACCGAGCCGAACCGCGATTCCAGAACGGTAATAATCGCTTCCGCCTTACCTTCCACCCGACCTTCGCGCCTGCCTTCGCGCCGAAGCTGTTCCGCCGCAGTAATACCCATCGCTTCGCCCTCCCGTTTTCCCACTATTTTTCCGAATGAACGGATATAAAAATTCTTGATGTTCCGGAACTCGCATTGTTCTGCCATGTACCGGAGCAACGCCGACATCCAACCTTTGGTCCGACTGTCGTTTTTTGCTTCCGCCAACGTTCCCGTTATACTGTCGCTTTTTTACGCCAGTTTACCCGCTCCCGCCGCGCGCAGCGCTTCCAGCAGCGCACGCAAGGCGGGCAAGTCGCAGCAGATCGGCGGCCAAATCCTCGGCCGACAAAAAATGCCGGGCCAAAGTGTCGTGGGGATGCGGAACGGATCGCTTTGCCACGGGATTCCCTCCCGGCGCGTTGGCGGAACAGGTTCGATTGATGCGCGACCGGATGGCTATTTGCCGAGCGTCAGCCGCAGCGCCAGCGTTTGCGGCAATCCGGCCTCGAGGATTTTCCTCGCCGCCGTTTCAATATCGTATTCGACCCGCATGAGTTCGACCAGGGATGCGTCGTCGTCATAGATGACGAAACACGAACGCGGATCCTCGTCGCGGGGTTGGCCGACCGAGCCGGCGTTCACCACCGTTTTTACCGACAGATCGAGGGGGATGACCGGATCGAGCGTGTAGGTCATGGGAGCGGTGTCGAAAAAGGCCAGAGGATAGTGGGAATGGCCGAGGAACAGGAGGGGGCGATCCATTTGCCGGAAATTGTAGTCGGCGTCCTTGATGGTCTGGACATAATTGAACAGTTCGGGCGAGTGAAGGGATCCGTGGACTATGGAAAAATCGGGAAGGTGTTCGACCAGCGACAAACTTTTCAGCCACTGTTTGGATTCGGCCGAAAGCTGTTTCGCCGTCCAGATTACCGCGTCGCGGGCGTGGGCGTTGAAATAGTTCAGGTTCTGCGCTCCGATGACGGCGTGATCGTGGTTGCCGCACACGGACAGGGCGCCGATTTCCCGGATTTTTTCCACGCACTCGTTCGGGTTGGCGCCGTAGCCGACGATATCGCCAAGGCACAGGTAATAATCGACATTGCTGCGCGCGCACTCGGTGAGCACCGCTTCCAACGCTTCAAAGTTTCCGTGTATATCACCAAAAATGGCGAATCGCACAGCAATCTCCAAAAATCGGCTGTCGGTCCATCGCTCCCGAACCGCGTCGGCCGATAAGGGATATCATATGAATTTCAGTGCACTACGTCAAAACCATCCCGGTTTTTTCCCGGTTCGACATCCTGCGACGTCATGGAGCGGATATGCATGCCCATGGCTTGGTCGAGCCGTCCCAAGAAACTGTGTATTTCCGTCTCTCCGCCTTCTAGCATAAAGCTTACCGTGCCGTCCCGGTTGTTCCTGACCCAGCCGGCGAGCCCCATGCCATCGGCTATGCGTTTGGCCGTCCAGCGGAACCCAACGCCCTGGACATGCCCTGCAACCGTGTATTCCCGGGCAATCCGCATAGTATGCTCCGGTTGCGACGCGGGAGTAACGTTATCCCCGCATTAATGCTCCGCGGCCGATCCGGAGCGAAACATATATATGAAATTTTCCTGTCAACAGCAAGCCATAACTGAAATGCATGGCGCGAATAATAAAATCCATGGACGGCTCAAACGCCGCATTTCGCTATCGGGGCGGCGGAAGCGCCTTGAGCCGGTTCCGGGAACGCGCCGCCACCGGGGCGGGAAGCGCCGGCCTGCCGGTATCGGCCGAGCCTTTCACCAGCCGGTTGAGGCTGTCGACAATTTCTGACAAATTGCCGGCCTGGGTCGTCAGGTTCTCCGAGACGTCGGTGGATTCGCGGGCATGCTGGGCGTTGGTCTGGGTGGAGCGATCGAGCTGTGCCACGTTGGCGTTGACCTGTTCGACCCCGTGCGCCTGTTCGTGCGTAGCGGAGGTGATTTCGTCGATCAGCCGCTTGAACGAATTGGCTCCGCTTTCGATCTCCTTGAAGCTGCCGGCCAGCCGGGCGGCGATTTCCGAACCGTTCCTCACCTTGCCGACCGTGCCCTGGATGAGTTCCGACGTGTCCCTGGCCGCCTGCGCCGAGCGTTGCGCCAGGTTTCTGACCTCGTCCGCCACCACGGCAAACCCTTTGCCCGCCTCGCCGGCACGGGCCGCCTCGACGGCGGCGTTGAGGGCGAGGAGGTTGGTCTGGAAAGCGATTGCCTCGATGGTTTTGATAATGTCGTTGATGCGCTCCGACTGTTCGTTGATTTCCCCCATCGCTTTCGACATGTCGGCAACCGCAACGGCGCCCGACTCGACCAGCTTGACGGTCGCGGTGGTGGTGGCGTTGGTTTGGGCGGCGGTGTCGGCGTTTTTCCGGGTGGTGGAGGCCATTTCCTCCAGCGTGGACGCGGTGTCGCGAAGCTGATCCTCCTGGTGGCGGGCGCCCTCGGCCAGATGGTGGCTCGATTCGGCGATGGCCGAGGCGGCGGCGTTGACCTGGGCGGAGCTTTCGGTCAGTTCGTGGATGACCCGGTTGAGGCTGTTGTTGATGCCCCGGAGAATAAGCGCGGCGCCGGCGAGGGAAAGCGCCAGGCCGGCGCAGGAAATGATGAACTGCCAGCGCATGGAGGATTTGTACACTTCCTCGCTCCGAACCGTCTGGGTGGCGAAATCCTCGACCGCGTTCCCGGATATGGCGGCAAGGAGGGAGCTTACCGCGTCACCCTTCTGCTTGCCAAGGCTTTCCGCCAGCAGGAACGCTTTCGCGTCCTCGTTCTGGCTCGACAGATCGAGGGTGCGGAGGCAGATGTCCCTCGCCTTTGTGTACAACCCGCCGAATTGCGCCGCCTTTTCCCGGATTGCGGTCGGCAGCTTTTCCCCCTTGGCGAGGAAGGCGGCCTCGGGGTCGATTTCCTTGGCCAAATCGGTGGCCCGCTTGTGGATGGCGTCTATCCGCGCCTGGTCCGACAGCAGGACGGAATCCTTTTCCAGGCCCTGGAGGCTGTAAATCTTCGCCCGGACCAGGTTGGCGCGCTCGAGGGTGGGGCGGGCGGCGAAGGCGGTGGATTTGGTCAGCAAGCCGGTCATTTCGTCCAGGCTGGCGATGCAGGCGGCGAAAGCGGCGCTCGATTCGTTCAGCGACAGTTCCCGCGCCTGGGTGGCGGTGTTCAGAAGCGCTTTGGCCGATATCTGGTCGTTGACCGCCGCCAATTCGCTCCATGCTTTCCCGAGGTCGGCGATTTGGCTTTTGCGCTCCGGTTCCATGAGCGGCTCGAGAGTGTCGAATTCCTTTTGCATGGCTGTTTTGAGCTGGTTGAGCGATGCGGCGATATCCTTGCGGGCGTCGAGGGCGTCGACCAGGAGGAGGTTGCGCTGGGCCAGCTCCGCCGCGCGGAGGTGGGACTCGATTTTGGCGCTCACCACGACCTTGGGGGCCGAGACTTTGGCGACGCGCTCGACAATGTCGTTCACCCGCCGGAGGGAGAACAGGCTCAGAAGAAAGATGATTACCGCCACCAGGGCGAGGGCGAGCATGGAAAAGGTGATTTTGAAACTCATCCGCATTTTGGGCATGGCAATCCTCCGCATTCCGGTTTGGCCGGATGCAAGCAGAAGTCGGAAACAGTCAGAATTTCATGTATTTGTCGATGATGTCGGCCAGTTCCATGACTTCGCCGCGGCCGTCGATGTATTCCTGGACCACGGGCGCCAGATCGCTTCCTTTCGGCATGATCATGCCGGCCGGGTTGAGAATGTCCGGTAGAATGTGCAGGGAATAGCGCTTGAAGTCCGTCGGATTGATGCGGCTGAATATGAGAAAAACCAGCTCGCGATCGAACGAAACCAGCGCCTCTCCCGCGTCCATCCCCTTGATCATGAGGGACACGTCGTTGTTGGTGGTGATGGGGACCGGCTTCGCTTTCGGGTAGGCTTTTTTCAATATGCCCTCGAACGGCGTCTGGCCCTGCACGAATATGTTCACGTCGGGGCTGTTCAAGTCGATCGGCTCGATGATTTCGCGGCCGACCGCTTTTTCGAGCCGGGGAATGTCGAGGAGGAAGGCGAAATAAGTGCTGTCGTAAATGACGCAGGAATAGGTTTCCGCCCTTTGCGGCGTGATGCTGGTATAGGAAATGAGCAAATCGGCCTCGCCGCTGTCGATGGCGTCCGTCACCTTGGCGAAGGGCGGGCCGTAGCGCTTGATCTCCGCCTTGACGCCGAGTTTTTGGGCAATGCCGTTGGCGATGTCCACGTCGTAGCCGATCAGCTTGCCTGTCGACTTGTCGACAAAATAAAACGGCGGTGTATCGCCCGCGAACATGGCGACGCGCAGAACGCCGCTTTTCCGGATCGCGGCCACCGCGCTTTCCCCGGCGGCGGCCGTGCCGATTCCCGCCGCCAGCAACAACATGAACGCCCACGCGATACGGCGCATTAGGTGCATATTCCCCTCCTTTGGACGCGTATCCGGCATACAGCCTTACATTCGGAATCGCGGGATTTATTCAATGAAACTATTAAAATGGTGCCGATATTACACCGGATGCGGAATTATTTCAATAGCAATAATGGTATATACCAAAGCGCGTATGGTTTTCGGTTATTCAACCCCATAACCATCGCACGCGCTTTGGGCTTGGGATTTACGTTTGCCCAAAACCAATCCGCTTTGGGTATAGAAGGGTTCGACGGAAATTTCGGTGCAGCTTTCCCGGAGTGCGGGTCGATAATACAAACGAAGTCGGCCTTCTTCCGGGGAGCATTATGATCAAACGTTTCCTAACCATGTTTCTTATTGCCGGGTTTGGCATTGCGCGCCCCGGCTCTCCCGCCGGGGAGGAATTCATGCCCGCGCAGCCGGGGGCGTATTCGGAGATCGGGCCGGAGGATTCATCCCAGGTGCGCCGGACCGCGCCCGGCCAGCGGCTTGCCATGCCGGCGCGGCGGGTGTCGCACCAGAACCCGGTCAGGCTGAAACTGCCTTCCCTCGGCCCGCCGGTGGAATCGCGCATGCAGATGCTGGAGGTGGCGGAATCGAGCCCGGGCGGCAGCCTCAATTTCAGCGAAGCCAGGCCGGCCGCGCCCGATTCGTTCATCGGCATTCCCGGCATGGTGAGCCCGGAACAGCTTGCCCTCGACATGTACAACCGCCGCGACAGTGGCGTGCCCGCTGAGCTGTTGGCGCAGCAGCCGGCGCCGCTCGAGCCGCTCGAACCGCTTATCCCGTTGTCGCCGGCCCCGCCCGATATCATGGCGATGATGCCGCCGGCGCCGTTGCAACCGATTCATGCCGCGCCGGAGCTCGGAATCGAAGCCGTCCAGGCCATGCAACCGGCCGGGCCGGACGAGCCGTCCATGCGGCGCCTCGATTCGATCCACAACGCCAAGCGTCCGCGCACATCGTATTCCCGCATAGAAATTCCCGCCAACGCCACCACCGTGGTCAGGATTCCGTCTCCGTCGACCGCCGTCACCACGGTCAGCCTGCCGGCGGCGCCGGCCGAGCCGTTCCGCTTCGAGCCGGGCGCGGTGGAACTGCCGCCGCCGCTCCGGGCGCATTCGTCCGGCGCGATGCCGCCGGTGGAGGTGTGGGATTTGGATCCCTGAATGCCGGCCGCGCGGTGAATGCGGCAGTAATGTATTGGCAATTTGACCGGCATGGCGCATAATTTGTGCGCTATGCCTTTTTTTATGGACGAAGGGTGGAGGCGCCATGGCGAAACGCAACGTCCCGCATCCCCACGATACGCTGGCCCGGCATTTCCTGTCCGCCGAGGATGTGGCCGCCGATCTGTTGCGGCGCTATATCGATCCGGCGACGGTGTCGTTGCTGGACTTGGACAAGCTCAAGTGCGAATCGACCGGCGCCGTCGATGAAACCTTGTCCGAATACATCGGTGATCTGCGCTTTTCCACCACGTTCAAGAAAAGCAAACGACGTTCCGACGTGTTCATCTTTATCGAGCATCAGTCGAAGAAGGAACGTTTGATCGGCTTCCGCCTGCTTCGCTATATTGTCAACGCCTACGAAAAGCTGCTCGAAACGGGCGATGGCGGCGACGGGACGGAAGTGTTTCCCTATCCGGTGGCGGTGGTGCTGTATCACGGGAAAAGCAAGTGGAAAGACATGCCGCGCATGCCCGACCTGATCCAGAAAGTGCCGGGCGCGGATCCGGAAGTCTTGAAATTTCCGCTGTTCTTGATCGATTTGGCCGCCATTCCTTCGGAAGCGATAGAAGGGGAACCGGCGCTTCGGGCGCTCCTGGCGGCGTTGCAGGCGGCGGGGGCGGGGAATTTGGACAAGCGGATCGACAGTATAACCGGGGTGCTGGCGGAGGCGAAAAGCGACCGGCGGGTCGGCGACTGGATGACGGCGATGCTCACCTATGTTTCGGCGCAATTCAAATTCAGAAATTTAAAAGAGTTTTATGTTCGATC
>JAVBRW010000396.1:0-3740 GCA_031547475.1 Planctomycetota bacterium | reverse complement strand
CTCTCCGGCACCCGTCCCCAATACATCTCCGATATCAAGCGGCGTCAGCGCCCGCTGTCGCACGAGATGTTCATGCGGACGCTGATCGGGTTGTACGGCGATTACAAATGGTTGATCAGCGGCGATTTGCCGACTGATACGCAACGCATTGTCGCCTTGTATCCTCACATTTCCAATTCCGAAAGCTCGACAGTCGCCCTGCCGGTGCTGCAACGGCCGTTCATGGGCCCGAAAATGACGGTGGAGGATTGGGACGGCCGGTTCCTGTGCGTCACTTCCCCGGTCAAGGAAATGGCGCGATCCATGCACGATCCCTATATCCTGCATTTGCCGTTCAACGACAAGTCCGGGCGTTTGAAAAAGGGCGATTACCTGCTGGTCGACCAGAAGGAATCGCCGGATGCCACCTTCGCGCTTATCAAGAGCGGCTGGGGTGTAAAATTGGTCAGAAAGGCCGGAGGCGCGTTCGAGGATGTCGAAAACGGCGATCACCGTTTCGAAGCCGACGCCCAGGTCATCGGCCACGTCGCCATGCTGTTGATGGGCGTACTGTAGGATTTCGTTCCAAGCGCCTTGCCGTCGCATTTTCGCTTTCATGTTCGCGGGTTCCGGAGATGCGACGGCCCGACGCTTTCGTTGCGCGCGTACTTCACCGCCGCCATTGCTGTGCAATGGCGGTTTTTTTGTTTGAACATTGGAGAAAACATCCTATGCTGATTGCGTTCGGTGGCGGGAACGCGGGGCTTTGACGGGAGGGCTTGTCCATGATGATGCGGCGCCGGAATGGCGGGATGGTGTGCGCGCTGGTTGTTGGCTTGGCGGCCTGGGCGGTTTGGGCGCCGGTTTTGGCCGGGGAGGTGGTGATCAACACCAGCCCCCGGGTGGCGGGGTATTTCGCGAAAGCGAAGAAAAACCAGGCCGAATTGCTGGCGTTTTTGCACAAAATGCCCAAGGGCGCCGATCTCCACAACCATCCGTCCGGCGCGGCGGCGACCGAGACGCTGGTGGCAATCGCCATGGCGCAGAACCTGTATTTCGACAGGGAACTGAAAGCGTTTGTCAAGGAGAAGCCCGTCGGTCCCTATTTTGCGCCGGAGGATTTGAAGGCGGCGTTCTGGAACATGTCGGAAGTGCTGGAATCGCTCAGTCTCCGGAACAACGAAAAAAGCCGCGAGAGCGGGCACGAAAAGTTTTTCCGTTCGTTTTTCCGCTTCGGCGCCGCGCTGCCCGACGACTTGCCCATTCTGAAGGAAGTCATGGCGCGGGCGGCCAGCCAGAACATCGGGTATTTGGAATTGATGACGGTCGTATCCGGTCCCGAATGGCTGGAAAAGGCGGAGGCATTCAGGCGGGAGGTGGAGCGGGAGTCGGCGGAGAAGGGAAAATACCGGCCTCTGGAAGTCCGCTACATTCAATCGCTCGTCCGCACGGTGCCGCCGGAGCAATTCGCGCCCCAGGTGGAGGAGGCCATGCGGGTGGCGCGGGAAAACCCGGAGCTGGTCGTGGGCATAACCATTCTCGCGCCCGAGGACGAGTACCATTCGCAGAAGTATTTCAAGGATCAGATGCGGATGATTGACGAAGCGTACCGCCGGGCGGAGGAGGCGCACCTGCTTGATCCGGCCGCCAATCCGCCGCCGCCGAAGTTCAATCTGCACGCGGGTGAGCTGACGCCCGAGTATGCCACCTACGAATCCATGCTCGACCGCATTTCCGAAACCATCCGCCTTGGCCACGCTTCCCGCATCGGCCACGGCACGTCCGTCATGTGGGAGGACGATGTGTATGGTTTGTTGAAATTCATGCGCGACTGCGGGGTGGCGGTGGAAATCTGCCTGTCCAGCAGCGAAGGCATTCTCAAGGTCGCCGGAGGAGACACCCATCCGTTCGCCCTGTATTGGCGGGCCGGGGTGCCGGTGGTGCTGGCGACGGACGACGAGGGCGTGTCCCGGGGCAACTTGACCATCGAGTACGCGAAAGCGGCGAAGTGGTTCGGGTTGAGTTACGGCGAGCTGAAATGGCTGGCGTTCAGCGCTCTGGAGTATGCGTTTCTGCCGGGCGAGAGCTATTTTGTCGGCGGCGATTTCAACCGGGTGCGGCCGGATGCGTACGCGCTGGTCGGCCAATCCAGGAAAGCGTATTTGCAGTGCGGGCTGATGAACGATTTCGCCGAATTCGAGCGGAAGATGGAAAACGTGATTCAGGAATTCGGCTGGTAGAAAAGAGTATGCGTGCCCACTATCATGAAACCCATGACATCGAGAATGCGCGTGATGGCCGCCATGAGCCGGGAGGTTCCGGACCGCGTGCCCATGGATTATTCCGCCATTCCCGGCTTGCACGCGCGCGTGTGCCGGGCGTTGGGCATGCCGGACGACGACATGAACGCCCTGAAGCGCAGGCTGAATGTCGATTTCCAGGTTCTGGACATTCCCTATGTCGGCCCGCCCCTGTTTCCGGCCCGGCCGGACCGCCAGGTCGATCCCGCCTGGGGCATAATAACCCGCTGGGTGGCGAACAAGAGCGGCGGCTATTGGGATTACTGCGATTTCCCGCTCGCCGACGCCGACCGCGACGCGCTGGCAAGCTGGCCCATGCCGAATCCGGATCACTTCGATTATGCGTCCACCCTGTCGCAGCTCGAAACGCTGGGCGACTACGCCGTGATTTTGGGCGGCACCAAATTTGTCGATATCATCAACTCCGCCAGCAAGATTCGCGGCACCGAACAGGTCCTGGTCGACATGATTGAGGAGGATGAGGGGTTTCTGAACTATGTCGACCGGCGGCTGGCGGTGCAGTTGGAAATGTTCGAGCGCGTGCTGGACAAGGGCAGGGGACGGGTCGACGTTCTTTTCTTCGGCGACGATCTCGGCACCCAGCGCGCCCCGCTCATCGGCATCGATTTGTACCGGAGCGTGCTGAAGCCGCGCCACAAGAAATTCGCCGATCTCGGCCACGCCTACGGCGCCAAGAACATGTTGCATTCGTGCGGATCGTCCAGTTTCGCCTTCAACGACTTCGTCGACATCGGCATCGACGTGGTGGACACGCTGCAGCCCGAGGCGAAGGACATGGCGCCCGGATATTTGAAAAAGACGTACGGCGATCGCCTCGCTTTCCACGGCTGCATTTCCACCGCCGGCCCGCTGGCCTACGGGACCAGGGACGAGCTGGCCGCGACAGTGCGGGAAACGCTCGGGGTGATGATGCCGGGCGGCGGCTATTGCCTCGCGCCCACCCATACCATCGAGGAAAACACGCCGGTGGAGAATGTGCTGGCGATGTACGAGGCGGGGCTGGAATACGGAACGTATTGAAGTATTTGCCGCTTCGTACAACTCCCCATCCGCCCGCAGCAAGGCTGACGGCGACAGTTTTTGGAACCGGCGGACCAAGAAGAGCGAAGCCGACGGAAAAACGCAGGAAAAGCGGGATTTGGAAAAGCGGTTCGGGAGCTTTATACCCAAAACAACGTGGTTTTGGACACACGTAAATCCCAAGCCCAAAGCGCGCGCGAAGGTTATGGGGTTGAATAACCGAAAACCATACGCGCTTTGGTATATGTGATGCAGGTTAAGCAAATCCTCTTTCCTCTTCTTTCTCTCAGGGTTTTTCGTTATGTCGGTCTTCTCCGTTTCCTCGACCGCAATGTTGAATATAGCGATGTTCACGCGCCAAAAAATAATTGTGAAAGATGGGCGGCCACAAGGACCGCCCCCGCAGTATACCAAAGCCAT
>JAVBRW010000169.1:0-3959 GCA_031547475.1 Planctomycetota bacterium | reverse complement strand
GGTGTCCCGGCACGAGCGGACGGCGAGCACGTAGGGAACGCCCATGCCGTCCAGCACCCGGCGCTCCTGCTCCGAAAACAGGTGGGGCGAGGTGAGTATCAGCCCGTCCACCCGCTTGCCGACCAGGAGACGGAGTATGGTTTCCTTCTTGTTCAATTCCTCGCCGGAGGTGGCGACGAGGGTCGAGAGGCCGAGTTCGGACGCGGTCGACTCGATGCCGCGGAACAGCATGGTGAACACTTCCTCGAAGGCCGAGGACATGACGACGCCGACCGTGTTGGTGCGATCGGTGCGGAAGCTGGTGGCAAGCATGTTGGGGGTGTAATGGAGCTCCGCGGCCGCCGCCAATACGCGTTTCCGCGTTTCCTCGGAAACGCCCGACTTGCCGCCCAGCGCCTTGGAGACGCTCATGGCGGAGACGCCGGCCATTTTCGCCACCTGGCGCATGGTTGCGCGTTTTGTCGGCTCGTTCATGCGGTTGATCCCGGAATCGATTCGAACTGGATGAAATGCCCCTATACCGGTAATTTGATTATAGGAGCCGGTATCCCCGTGTCAAGTGTACCGGTAAGGGGGCACCGGGGAAAAAATGCCGCTTCCGGGAGTGCCGGAAGCGGCAATAGGGTTTTTGATATTGCACCGCGATGCCCACTACTTCCCGGCCGAATTGAACTCCCGAACCGCCTCGATCATGGCGACCATGTTTTCGGTCGGCGTCAGCGCCTGGACGTTGTGGACGGTGTTGAAGACGAAGCCGCCGCCGGGGGAAAAGATGCGGCAGCGCTCCAGCACCTGCGCCCGCACCTCGGCCGGCGTGCCGAAGGGAAGCGTGCGCTGGGTGTCGACCCCGCCGCCCCAGAAGGTGAGGCGATCGCCGTAGGTCTTTTTCAAATGCGCCGGATCCATGCCGGCGGCCGAGCACTGCACCGGGTTCAGGATGTCGAAGCCGGACTCGATCAGCCCTTCGATAAGCGGCTCGATGGCGCCGCAGCAGTGCTTGAACACTTTCCACTGCGTGTTGGCGTGAATCCAGCCGTTGATGCGCTTGTAGTAGGGGACGAACAGATCGTAGAACGTGGCGGGCGAGAAGAACGTATTGATTTGGGTGCCGAAGTCGCCGGTGCACAGCATCAGCATGTCGATGTCCGGGCCGGCCGCCTTGTGCACTTTTTCCAGATTCTGCAGGATGATTTCGGTCTGGAGCGCGAACACGCCCTTGACGAAGTCGGGGTTGGCCACGAACGCCATATACCAGTCGGCAAGCCTGCGCATGCCTTTCGTCCGCTTCTGCCACATGCCGTAAAACTGGGACGGCGAACTCAGGCTGCCGCCGGGAAGGGTGAACATGGTCGCCTTGCCGGTGGTCCGCGCAGTTTTGGCGTTGGCGGCGACGGCGGCGACGGCGGCGTCCGACAGAACGCTGAAGTCGGCGGCGTTGTCCTTCGGATCCGGGTTGTCCTCGTCGTAGGGCTCCTGCCGCTCGATGGCGTCGAAGAAATAGCCGGACGCCGGCATTTTCGCGCTGGGCGGAACCGAACGGTCGCCCTGCGGATAGACCACATAGCCGCCTTCCGGAAGGCGGTCGACTTCCATGCCTTTCGGGATGAGAACGTCCTGGCCCCACTGCGTGTGCCATTCCTTCCATTCCCCGATCGGGTTGCCGAAGGTCGAGCCGACCGGCATGACCGGCGCGGCGTCGGCGCCCATGGCGTCCCGCAGATCGTCGTCGATGTAGCCGAGCATCTGGTAGGGCTCGTACGCCTTGATGATCCGCTTTTCCAGCCCGTAATGATCGCGGAGGGCCGCGACGACGCTGCAGTGCATGCCGGTGGAGGTCATGCCGCCGAAGTCGAGCGGCATGCGATCGGGCACGCGGTGGTTGATGGTATCCAGGATGCGTTTACGTGAGTTTGACATGTGCGTCTCCTCGTGATGTGCGCAACCATTCCGAAGCGTTTTTTGGGACACAGCTCCCTCTTGCACCGTACCGTTTTCGGGATATCGGCGCAAGAGGGATTTTCAGAATGGTTGCAAGGTCAAGTGAACTTCAGATGTAGTGATGAAGCGTAGTTATTTCCTCTTGCTCTTGCAGTATTCGAGCCATTCCGGCGTGGCGGGGAACTGCTGGGTGAACCAGGGATAGAAATTCTTGTCCAGCTTTTCCTGGATTTCCTTGCGGAATTCCGGGGTGAGGACGGTGATGGTCACGCCCTTGCCTTCCATGAATTCCTTTGCTTCGTTGTCGGCCTTTTCGCTGATGTCCCAGTTGTGCTTGATCAGGTTGTCGATCCACTTGTCATAGAGTTTGCGGTCCGCTTCCGGCAGACTGTCGCGGAACTTGTTGTTCACCAGGACTGGCGCGGTGGAAAAGATGTGGCGTGATTCGAGAATGCCCTTCTGCACTTCCCAATAGCCGGCGTTCTTGATGGTGGGGTAGGGGTTTTCCTGGCCGTCGACCACGTTCGTTTCGAGCGCGTTGTAGATTTCCGGCATCGGCATCATGACGCCGTTGACATCGAGCGCCTTGAACAGCTGGGCGAAAATGTCGCTGTTCGGCACCCGGAGCTTCAGTTTCATGAGTTCGGCCATGTTGTTGACCGGCGTCCGGCTGCTGATTTCGCGGAAGCCGTTGACAGCGAAGCCGGCGATGCGGATTTTGCTCTTGTCTGTGAGCTTGCCGGACAGGATCTGGTTGCCCCTCGGGTCTTCGAGGTAGACCGCCCGGGCGTGCTCCCACGAGTCGACGGTGAAGGGCGCGTCGCACATGCCGACGTTCGGCTCTTCGCGCTTGATCAGGGTGCCGGTTATGCCGATCTGGATGGTGCCGCGGAGCGACTGGTCGATGACCACGTCTTCGCTCCCGAGCGTATTGTTGGGATAGTGCTGGACGGAGAAGGCGCCGTTCGACTCCTTTTCCAGGCCTTCCTTGAAATAATCGACCGACTGGGTGAGCGGGTGGTTGTTGGCGGCCCAGTGGGCGATTTTGACCACGTACTGGCCGGCCTGCGCGCCGGTGATCATGAACATCGCCGCCATGATGATGCACAGAACACGTTTCATAGTAATTCCTCCGATTTACACTATCAATAGCCGAACCACTTGGCCGGCCCAGTGATGATTTGCGGGAACACGATGCACGCCACCAGGAACAGGAACTCCGCCACCAGGAACGGCAGAATCCCCTTCACCACCTTGTCCAGGCTCAGTTTCGACACCGAGCAGCCGACGTAGAGCACCGTCCCCACCGGCGGCGTGATGAGGCCGATGCACAGGTTGATGATCATGACGAGGGCGAAGTAGTAGACGTCGATGCCCGCCGCCTTGACCAGCGGGAAAATGACCGGCGAGAAGATGAGGATGATGGGGGTGATGTCCATCACCATGCCGAGCAGGATGAAGAACACGTTCAGGATAATCATGAGCATGATGGGGGAGCCGACGAACGGTTCCATCAGCTTGACGATCTGTTGCGGGACCTGCGCCATGGTGATGAGCCAGCCTATGGTGCAGGCGGTGCAGACGATGAACATGACGACGGCCGAGGAGCGGACGGCGTTGAAGAACATTTGTTCGACATCCTTCAGCTTGAGTTCGCGGTGGATGCAGGTGCCGACGATGAAGGCGTACAGGCAAGCCACGGCGCCGCCTTCGGTCGGGGTGAATACGCCCAGCCGGATGCCGAGGATGATGACGACGGGCAGAATCAGGGCGGGAAGGGCGCTGGTGATGATGCCGAGGATTTCCTCGCGCGGGATTTCCACCTTGTCGTTGTAGTTGTCTTTTCGGACCACGATGAACCAGGCGGTCATGACGACCAATCCGAGGATAATGCCGGGAACGATGCCCATGACGAACAGCCTGCCGATGGAAAGTTCGACCGTCACGCCCAGGATGATCATGGGAATGCTGGGCGGGATGATGGGGGTGATGTCCATCACCATGCCGAGCAGGATGAAGAA